>PLLD01000332.1 GCA_003141205.1 Gemmatimonadota bacterium | reverse complement strand
GGCCTCGAGACGGCGCTTGGCGTGGTGCTGACCAAGCTCGTCCACACCGACGCGATCGATCTGCGCACGCTCGTCGATCGGATGGCGGTCGCGCCGGCCCGGATCTTCCATCTTCCCGGCGGGTCGCTGGCGCCGGGCGCGGCGGCGAACGTCACCGTGTTCGACCCAACGCGCGAGTGGACGGTGGATCCGGCGGCATTCCTGTCCAAGGGGCGGAACACACCGTACGCCGGCTGGGTTCTTACGGGCCGGCCCATCTGCACGGTTGTTGGTGGCCACGTCGTCTATCATATTGGGAAATCGGTTCACGCCTGAGGGAGGGTGGGGCCCTGGCGAGCAATGCAGTGAAGCCGACCGAGAAGGCGGCCGAGAAGCCAAGCGAGAAGCCAAACGAGACGGCGGCCGAGAAATCGGTTGAGACGATCGCGACGCTGATCGAGGAACGGCACCGGTACGAGAAGTGGCTGGGTGCCCTCGACGCGCGGCAGGCGACGACGCCGCCGCCCGTCTATACGCGCGTCCGCGCCGACTACGAGGAGCGCTTGACCGCGGTCCTCGATCGCCTGGGGATCCAGTCGGTCGAGCTCAGGGAGAACATCGACACGCTCGCGACGGCGGTTGCATCGCTCCAATCCCATGTCGATGGCAAGCGCGACGAGCGCGCGGAAGCCGAGGTGCGTGCGGCGGTCGGTGAGTTCACGGCCGAGCAGTGGGATGCGATGAGCCACACGGCGGACGGCGAGATCGCGCGGATCGAAGGGCAGCGGGGCGAGATGGCGTCGGAGCTCAACCGCATGCAGGAGCTGCTTGCGGCGGCCTCGGCGCCCCCGCCGGGTCCGGCCCCCAGCGCGCCGCCGCCGCGGCGACCGGCGACACCTGCGCCGGTACCGTTTCCTCCCCGCTCGACGCCCCGTTCCACGCCGGCTGTGTCGCCGGCGCTAGCGGCGTCTCCGGCGTCCCCTGCGGTGGGGCCCGCGCATGTCGGGATGCTGGATACACTCGGGGCTCCAGCAGGCGCGGTGCCGCAGCGCCGTCCGGTGGCACCGGGGGGCGCGCCGACGGCGGTGACGACGGCCCCGGTCGGCGTGCCGGTGTATCTCCGGGACACGCCGAGTCAGCCGGCCAAGACGCTCAAGTGCGCCGAATGCGGCACACAGAATTTTCCGACGGAGTGGTACTGCGAAAGGTGCGGCGGAGAGCTCGCCGCCTTGTAACCGCGCGCGGCTCGTCCGCGTGTTAGGAACGGCGCCAGGAACGTGCGACTACGCGAGCTTCGCCAGGTGGCTCTTGTGCCGGGCGGCGGCGTTGCGGTGGATCAACCCTTTGCGCGCGGCCCGATCCAGCAGGCTCACGGCGTTCCGCCGCTCTTCGACGGCGACACCCGGCTGACGCGCCTTTTTCAGCGCGGTGCGCAACGCGGAGCGCTGCGCCTTGTTGCGGAGCGCAGCGGCGCGCGATTTCCGCATGTCTTTACGAGAGGAAGCAATGTTAGGCACGGTGGAAAGATCGGGAGCGGACGCGACCGATGTCAAGGCGCCGCAGTACTTTGACACCCGTTGGGCGCGTCTATACGTTACCGCGTGCCGGCGTATTACCTCCTGATCGCGCCCGTTCTTCTGTTTTCCATCGTCGCCCACGAGTACGCGCACGGCTACGCGGCACCTAAGCAAGGTGACGCGACGGCGTACCAGCTGGGACGGCTCACGTGGAACCCATTGAAGCACCTGGATCCCGTGATGTCCGTGATCTTTCCGCTCGTCATGGCACTGGCGCATCTGCCGATTCTCGCCGGAGCGAAGCCGGTTCCGGTGAATCCGCGAAACTATCGTAACTACCGCCGCGGTGACATCATCGTTTCGCTCGCCGGTGTCGGCGCCAACACGGTCATTGCGGTGGGCTGCGCCCTCGCGATCGCGCTCGTCGGGGTCGTCGGACGGGGCGCGCCAGCGCTCGCGGAGACGCTCGCGATCCTGCAAGCCATGTGCGTCATCGGTGTCGAGCTGAACCTCCTTCTCGCGGGCTTCAATCTGCTGCCCATCCCGCCGCTCGACGGCTCCCACGTGCTGAAGTACCTGCTCCCGCCCGCGTGGGCGGCGCAATACCAGCGCATCGGGTTCCTGGGCATCTTCGTGCTGCTCCTCCTCCTGCAGACGCGGTTTCTCGCCTGGTGGCTATTCCCCGCGATGCGAGCGGCCGGGTTTCTCGAGGCGATCGTTCGCCCGCTGATCCTCCCCGCGACTCCGCGCTGGATCCCGTGGCAAGCCCTGTAATGGCCGAGCCCCAGACCTTCGTCGTCGAGCTCGCGCAGTTCAGCGGGCCGCTGGACCTGCTCCTGACGCTGTTGCGCGACGAACAGATCGACATCTCCGACATCCCCGTGGCCCGCGTGGCCGAGCAATTCGTGGCGCGCATTCACACCCTGGGGCTGGACGAGGCGGCCGATTTTCTCGAGATGGCGGCGCGTCTCCTGCGCATCAAGGCGCAGATGCTCCTGCCGCGGCGGGATGGAGACGAGAACTGGGAGGACCCGCGGGCCGAGCTGGTGCGCCGCCTGCTCGAATATCAGCAGATGCGCGAAGTCGTCGACGTGCTCGAGCGGCTGGGCGAGGCACGGCGCAATCGGCTTGCGCGCCCGCCCGACGCGGGCCGCGCGACCGCGGCGGGGCTGCCGGCAACTCCGCCGGGTCCGCTCGCCGTTTCGTGGATCGATCTCCTGGGGGCCGTCGACCGGTTGCTGCGCGCGGGGCGGCGCCCGGCGTTCCACGCCATTGTCGCGCGCGCTCTCGACGTTCCGGGCGCGCTCGCGATCCTGCGCGCCACGCTCGTCGAGCGGGCGCGGGTGCGCTGGGACGACCTGGTCCCGGCCGAAGCCGAGCCGTGGCAGGTCCTCTCCGTGCTCTTTGCGGTTCTCGAGCTCGCGCGGCTGGCCGAATGTGCGATCGAACAGGGGGCGCCGTTCGCGCCCGTTGAGATCCTGCGCGGACGTGTGCCGCCGCGGAGCGCACTCGTGGCGGATTCCGAGGTTGCTCTCGGCGATTCGACCGCACACCCGGAACATTTCAGCGGGGAGCCCGCGGATGGCCGATTTGAGCCCATTGGCGCGACTGTTTGAAGCGGCGCTCTTCGCGAGCGCCTCGCCCGTCCTGCCCGATGCGCTTGCCGCGCTCGACCCGGAGGCGTCGGACGCGGATCGTCTCGCAGCGCTGGCCGAGGTGCGCGCCGCCTACGACGACGGGCACGCGATCGAGCTGGTGGACGTGGCCGGAGGGTGGCAGCTGCTCACCCGCTTCGAGTACACCCAGGCGATCGAGCGCGCGCAACTCGCCGCTCGGCCGCACCGGCTGTCCGCCGCGGCTCTCGAGACGCTGGCCCTGATCGCGTATCGCCAGCCGGTGACGCGCGCGGACATCGAGGACATCCGGGGTGTGTCGGTCGGATCCATCCTGAAGACGCTGCTCGAGCGCGGGCTGATCGACGTGGTCGGTCGCGCCGAGGGGTTGGGACGGCCCCTATTGTACGGGACGACGCCGGCCTTCCTCGAGCACTTCGCGCTGCGGCACCTCGGAGAGCTTCCGCGCTCCGACGAGCTGGCGATCGCTCTCCGACCGGTGACCGTCGCGGCGCCGTGATGGCGCCGCCGCCGTCTCCCCCGGGTCCGCGGATGCGGATCCAGCGGGCCCTCGCGCGTGCGGGCATCGCGTCGCGGCGCCACGCCGACACGCTTGTCGCGGCCGGCCGGGTGCATGTGAATGGCGCCGTGGCGCGCACCGGGCAGCCGGTCGACCCTGCGCGGGACCGCATTACCGTTGACGGGGTACCCGTCAGCGCCGGGCGGACGACCCCCGCAGCGGCGACATGGATCGTGCTCAACAAGCCGGCCGGGGTGATGACCACCGCGGCCGACCCGGGCGGCCGCCGAACGGTCTTCGATTGCTTGCCGGCCCAACATCGCGTACCGGGTCTCACGTATGTAGGGCGTCTCGACTATCTGACGGAAGGAGTGCTCGTGCTCACAACCGATGGCGATGCCGCCCACCGCTTGACGCACCCGAGCCGGCGCGTCCCGCGCACATACGTGGTCACCGTGCGCGGCGCCGTCGCGCGTGCGGTCCAGCAAATCCGCCGGGGCGTCACGCTGGAGGATGGGATCGTGCAGCCGCTCGAGGTGTCCACGACCCCACTCGGCGGCGCGCGCACGGCGCTGGAGATCACCATTGGCCAGGGACGCACGCGGGAAGTGCGCCGCCTCTGCGCGGCGGTCGGATTGAGCGTCGAGCGGCTCGTGCGGACGGCGTTCGGGCCGGTCGAGCTCGGGACGCTCCCGAGCGGCGCCGTGCGCAAGCTGACCCCGGCGGAGCGGCGCGCAATCGAGGCCATTCCGTGAGCGGCGTGATCGAGCGCACAGCCGATTCGCCGCAGCTGGCGGCCGATGCCGCGCTGATGCGCGCCATCGCGCGCCAGGTCGCGCGGCGCGTCGTAGGGCAGGACCAGATGATCGAGCGCTTGCTCATCAGCCTCCTGACCGGAGGACACGTCCTGCTCGAGGGGGTTTCCGGTCTCGCCAAGACGCTGACCGTTCGCACGCTGGCGGAGGCGATCCGGACCAGCTTTCAACGGATCCAGTTCACCCCCGACCTGCTGCCCGCGGACGTCGTCGGCACGCAGATCTACGACCAGGCGACGGGCGCCTTCTCGGTCAAGCGCGGGCCGATCTTCGCGAACATCGTGCTCGCGGACGAGATCAACCGGGCCCCCGCGAAGGTGCAGGCCGCGCTGCTCGAAGCGATGCAGGAGAAGCAGGTGACGATCGGGGGCGTGACGCTCACCCTCGACGAGCCGTTCCTGGTGCTCGCCACGCAGAACCCCATTGAGCAGGAGGGCACCTATCCGCTGCCCGAAGCCCAGATCGACCGCTTCATGATGAAGCTGCGGATCGGCTATCCCACGCGCGAGGAGGAGAAGGAGATCATGCGGCGGATGGCGGGGGGTGTCGCGATCGCGATCGAGCCGGTGGCGGAGCCGCACGCGATCATGGACGCGCGGCGGCGTGTGGCGGAGCTCTATCTCGACGAGCGCATCGTCGACTACATCGTCGAGATCGTCCACGCGACGCGCAAGCCGGCGGATGTCGGTCTCACCGACCTCGGCCCCCTGATCGAGTTTGGCGCCAGCCCTCGCGCGACGATCGCGCTCGCGCAGGCCTCGCGCGCCCACGCGTTCCTGCGGGGACGCGGCTTCGTTACGCCGGACGATGTGAAGGCGATCGCGCCGGATGTGCTTCGGCATCGCATCCTCACGACGTTCGAGGCCGACGCGGAGGAGATCACGAGCGATGGCATCATCCAGCGCGTGCTCGGCGCCGTGGAGAGCCCGTGAGCGCGCCGGGTGTCGGCGTCCCGCAGGAGATCCTGCGCCAGGTCAAGCTGATCGAGCTGCGGACGCGGGGCTCGGTCAACTCGCTGTTCACGGGCGAGTACCGCTCCGTGTTCAAGGGGCAGGGGATGGAGTTCGCCGAAGTGCGCGAGTATGAAAGCGGCGACGAAGTGCGCTCGATCGATTGGAACGTGACCGCCCGGATGCGGCGACCCTTCGTCAAGCGCTACGTCGAGGAGCGCGAGCTGACGGTGCTCCTCGCGGTCGACCTGTCGGGCTCCGCCCGCTTCGGCACGGCCCGGCGCTTCAAGAGCGAGGCCGAGATCGAGCTGGCCGCCGTGATCGCGATGGCCGCGGTCCGGAACAACGACCGCGTCGGCACGCTTCTCTTCACGGATCGCATCGAGCTCATGGTTCCGCCCCGCAAGGGACGGCGGCACGCCCTGCGGGTGCTGCGGGATCTGCTCGCGGCCGCGCCGGTGGGACGCGGCACCGACCTGCCCGGAGCGTTCGAGTACCTGAGCCGGGTCCTCGCGCACCGCACGATCGTCTTCGTTCTCTCCGATTTTCAGGGCGCGGACTACGACCGCCAACTCGCGTTTCTCGCGCAGCGCCACGATGTGATCGCCGTGACCACGGAGGATCCCGCCGAACTGACGCTGCCGAATGTTGGCCTGGTCCGATTCATCGATCCCGAGACGGACGCGCTGGTGGATGTCGATACCGCCGATCCGCGCGTGCGCCTGCAGTACGAGCGACGGGTGGCGGCCGAGCGCGCGACTCGGCAGCATCTGCTGCGGCGGCTCGGCCTCGATGAGATCGAGCTCCGGACCGACGCCGGGGTCGTCGAGCCGCTGTTGCGCTTCTTCCGTACGCGGGAGCGGCGCGCGCGCCGGCGCGCCGCTTAACGCGGCCGGTCGCGCTCGGGAGATCGCGTGCTGATCGCGCTGGCGCTTCTCGCCGCGCAGGACTCCGGGGCGGCGCCCGTGCGGTTCGGCGTCCGGATGCAGCCCGACACCGTGACGGTCGGTCTGCCGTTTCAGGTCGTCGTCCGCGTCCGCGCGCCTCGCGGAGCGCGCATCGTATTTCCGGACGGGCCGGATACCACGAGCGCGGCCGCGAGCGAGGTACAGGCGCTGGATCCGCGGGTCGTCCTGACCCGGCCCGACACGACGGCGGTCGAGATGACGGCGACGTACCGGCTCGCGGCCTGGGACGTTGGCCGGCAGTCGCTGCATCTCCCCAACGTCATCGTGCAGGAGCCGGCGACCCAGGCGGGCGGCCCCGCGGTTCAGCGGACGATCCCCCTGTCGGATCTCGGCATCGTCGTCCGAGCTGTCGCACCGAGGGACTCGGCGCAGCGGACGCCCCGCCCCGCACGCGACTTCATGGGCGCCGGGCCCCCGTGGTGGCTGCGGTGGCTCTGGCTGGCTCTATTGCTCGTCCTGGCCGCCGCGTGGTGGCTCTGGTCGCGCCGCAGACGCCGCGCGGTCGCGGTGGTCATCGATCCTCTCGCCGTGGCGGAGGAGGCCTTTGAGCGTCTGAATCGCCTCGGACTGCTCGAGGCGGGGGAGCGCGGGCGCTACGTCGCGCTGGTCACCGACGTGGTGCGCGATTATCTCGCTCGCCGGATCGCTGGGGCATCGACCGCGCTGACGACGGCCGAGCTGATGGCGGCGCTGGCGGCGGACGCCCGCGTCCCCGAGCAGCGTCTGCACGCCGTCCTGTCGGAGAGCGACCTCGTCAAGTTCGCGCGCCACGCGGTCACCGCGGATGGCGCACGGGAGATCGCCACGACCGCGCGCGGCGTGGTGCGCGATGTGGACGGGGCCGCGCGCGCGGCGGAGCTGGCCTCGGCGCCCGCCGACGGGGAGCGCGCGGCCTAGATGACGCTGCACGGGTACGGATTCGCGACCCCCTGGGTGCTGCTCCTACTGGGCGTCCTGCCGCTCTGGTGGATGTGGCGGCGGCGCCGGACGCCGGGCGCCATCCGCTTCTCACGCGTGCGCACGATCGCCGCGGGGCCGCGCGCCGGACGAGGACTCACACGCACGTTGCTCGTCCTCCGCAACCTCGCTCTCGCGGGAGCGATCGTCGCGCTGGCGGGGCCGCGGACCGGCGCCCGGACCGAGACCGTGACGAGCGACGGGATCAACATCGTGCTCGTCGTCGACCTCTCCAGCTCGATGCTGGCACTCGACTTCCAGCCGGAGAACCGGCTCGAAGTCGCCAAGACGACGATGAAGAATTTCGTGGCGGGACGATCGGCCGATCGGATCGGGGTCGTCGCGTTCGCGGCGGAGGCGCTGACCCAGGTCCCGCTCACGGTCGACTATCCCGTCGTCCTGGCCGCGATCGACAACCTGCAGGCCGGCCAGCTCGAGGATGGCACCGCGATCGGGACGGCGATCGCAACGGCGGCCAACCGATTGCGCAGCGCGCCGGGACGGTCCCGCGTCATGATCCTGCTCACCGACGGCGTGAACAACCGCGGGGCGATCGATCCACGCACTGCTGCGAAGGCCGCTGCGGCGTTCGGGATTCGCATCTACACGATCGGCATCGGCTCCGAAGGGATGGCCCCCGTGCCGGTGGGGCGCGGTCTCTTCGGCCTTCGCTATGAGAATCGTCCCGTCGAGATCGACGATGCCCTGCTGTCCGACGTGGCCCGCATTGCCAGCGGGCGGTATTTCCGCGCCCGGGACGCCCAGGCGCTGACGGACATCTATGGGCAGATCGATCAGCTGGAGCGGGTGCCGATCCGGACCCGGACGTACGTGCACTGGACCGACCTCTTTCGCTGGCCGCTGGGGGCCGCCCTTCTCGCGCTCACCCTCGAGCTCGCGCTGTTCGCGTGGCGGGGGCCGTTGACGTGACCGGAGAACAGCGCCCATGATATCGTCGCCCGCACCGCTCGCGAATCTGTTCGCATCGCCCGCTCTGCTGCCGATCGCGCTCGTCCTTCCGGCCGTGGTCGTGCTGCTCCTCATTCGGCGATCGCGCGACCGTCTGGCGCGGCTCGCCCGGCTCGGAACGCGGGCCACGGTCGTCCGCCTGCTGTCCGGCCCCGAGAGCGAGCCGGTCCGGCGACGTGCGGTGCTCCTGGGCGGCGCGACGCTGCTCGGTGCGCTCGCGCTCGCGGGTCCGCGCTGGGGGATGAGCCGTACCACCGTCCAGACGACCGGCGCCGATGTCGTCATCGCGATAGACGCCTCGCTCTCGATGCTCGCGCCCGACGAGCACCCCAACCGGCTGGAGCGCGCGAAGCAGGAAGTCCGGCGGTGGCGCGATCTGGCGCCCGGCGATCGCACGGCGCTGCTGGCCTTTGCCGGCCGCAGCTACATCCTGACGCCGCTGACGGCCGACGACGGCGCCATCGATCTCTTCCTCGACAATCTCGACCCGTCCGTGGTGGGCGAGCCGGGAACATCTCTCGCGCGCGCGATCAAGCAGGGAACCGACCTGCTGCTCTCGGCCCAGAGCGCGAGCGATCGCGCGATCGTCCTCATGAGCGATGGCGAGGGCTTCGAGGACGCAGCGGCCGTCCGGCACGAGGCGGAGCGTGCGGCCGCGAACGGGATCAGCCTCATTACCGTCGGATTCGGGACGGAAGCCGGCTCCACGATTCCCCTGCCGGCCGCGGCGGGCGTGGCATCGGAGCCGACGGTCAAACGCGACCTGGCTGGCCAAACCGTCATCACGCGCTATACCCCGACCCTTTTGGCGGCAGCAGCGCAGGCCGCGCACGGCACCTTCATCCCGGCGTCGGCAACCGACAAGGCGGCGCGCATCCACCGCGCGCTCGCGTCGCTGAGGACCGCGCACCGAACGATCGAGGAAGCGGAAGATCGCACACCGCGATTTCAGCTATTTCTGGTCCCGGCCGTTCTCTTGCTCATGCTCGATAGCATCCTGGTCGATCGCCCGCGCCTCTCCGGAGCGCGCCGCCTGTGGGTACGCCGGTCCGCGGCGGCGGCGGCGGCGGCGGCCGCCGCCGCGCTCGTAGCGCCCGCGATGGCGCATGGCCAGGTCAACGCGCGACGCGACACGGGGCGGGCGGGCACGCGGTACCAGGAGGCGGTCCAACGGGAATCGACGATCGCCCTATACGCGCGGGCGATCGCGCAGGGCGACCACACTCCGCGCACGCTCTACAACTACGGGACGGCTCTGCTCGCGGCGGACTCGATCGATGGCGCGGTGGCCGCGCTCACGACCGTCGCCCAGGCCCCCGACGCCGAGCTGCGGTACCGCGCGCTTTTCAACCTCGGGCTAGCGCGCCTGCGACGCGGACTCGCCGAGCACACGGGTCCGGCCGACACGGCTCAACCGGATTTCGATGCGGCCCTCGACGCCTACAAGCGCACCCTCCTGCTGCATCCTTCCGACCGGGACGCGGCGTGGAACTACGAGCTGGCGCTCCGGCATCGCCACGAGCCGCCGCCGGCGCGCGGAGGGGGTGGGGGCGGGGGAGCGGGCGCGCCGTCCCCCGCGGGGCGCGGGCCGCGATCCTCCCCGGAGGCGGCGCCGACGCCGCAAACGGCGGGCGCGCTCGATAGGCGCCAGGCGCAGGAGCTGCTCAATAGCGCTGCCCGCGAGGAGCGCGATGTCGCGGGACAATCCCAGAAGCAGAACGCGACCGAGCAGCCTGCGGAAGGGAAGGACTGGTGATGCTGGTCGGGATCGCGATCTTCGCGCAGCTCACGATCCTTGCGCGCGCCCCGATCGATACGGCACAGCCGATCGTCGTGCACGCGGCCGTTGCGCCGGAGACCGTCTACGTCGGTCAGCAGGCCACGTACGAAGTCGGCGTCTTCATCGACGCACAAATGCGACTCCGGCTGCGGCGGAATCCGGAATTCGTCCCGCCGGAGCCACAGGGGATGCTCGCGTACGACCTGCCGGCGCCGGACGGCGCGCTGCCGGTTCGGCGCGTCGGCGCGCATTCCTACGAAACGCACGCGTTCCGCCGCGCGTTCTTTCCCCTGACACCGGGGCGCTACGAGATCCCGCACGCGCAGCTGGTGTATGCGCTCCCCCTGTCACTTAGTTTTTTCAGCCGCGAGGAGACGCGCACCCTTCTCGCCGAAGGGCTCTCCATCATCGCGCGTCCACTGCCGCCGGGTCCGGCCGAGTACACCGGCGCCGTGGGTGATCTGCGGCTCGACGCGGCGGTCGATTCGACGCAGGCACGCGTCGGCAATCCTCTCATCCTCACCGTCCGCGTCGCGGGGCGGGGCAACGTCCCGCTCTTTCCGCGCCCGGTCGTGAGCGTTGCGTGGGGCACGCTGGTGGCCGCTCAGGAGCGCGTGCATCTCGACTCGACCGCGAGCGACGTGCGGGGCTCCAAGGATTTCGACTGGCTGCTGACGCCGCGCGATAGCGGGCACGTCACGCTACCCGCGGTCCGGTATCCGTACTTCAATCCGTACACCGAGCGGTACGAGATCGCGCTCACGGAGCCGGAAACCCTGCACGTTCGCCCGGGCGCGATCGTGCGATCGGATACCGCCGGCCGCGATACCGTTCCGCTCCTGGCGGTGCGCACGCTCTACCGCGGCACCCCGGATCCGCCGCTGTTCGCGACGTCCGGCTTCCTGGCGATCGCCCTTGCGGCGCCGGTCATCCCGCTGGGGATCGTGGGCTGGCGCCGAGGGCGGCGTCCGCGCCGCCGCGTGCTCTCGCCGGCGCTTCGGCTGCAGGCGCTGGCGCGCCGCGGGGAGCCGGTCGACGTGACCGTCCTGCGGCGCACGCTCGTACGCGCGCTGGACGAGCGTTTCGATCTGGGGCCGACCGCCCTCACCGATCGGGGCGCGCTCGCGCGCGCCCTCAGGCGCGAGGGGGTCACGCGCGATGCCAGTGCCGAGGCCGAGTCGGTGCTCGCCCTGCTCGACGCGCGGTCGTTTGGGCGGCAGGCCTCGGCCCTGCGCCGGACCGAGGGCGCGATGGTATCCGGCGATCTGTGTGCCCGTGCGTGCTCGGCGTATGTGGCCGTCGCCGAGCAGGCGCGCCCACGGGAGGGGGGGACGCGCGGTGCGGGGCTCTCGGTCGCGATGGTGATCGCGGCGGCCGCGTCCGGGGCCGCACTGCAGGCGCCCGGGCCGTCCGATTCGCCGGACGCACGGGAGTTTCACTCCGGCGTGGCCGCGTACGCGGGGCGTCAGTTCGCCGACGCCGCCACGCATTTCGGCGCCGCGACGGAGCTGGCGCCGGGCGCGCCGGATGCGTGGGCCAACGCCGGGACGGCCGCCTGGGCCCTGGGGGATACGGAGGATGCCGTCGTCGGCTGGCAGCGGGCGGGCCGGCTCGAGCCGATCGCGCGCGACATGCACGACGATCTCGCGCGGGTCCGGGCGCCGCAGGACGGACCGCTCGCCATGCTGCCGGCCCTGCCTGCCGCATGGCCGGCCAACGCCGCCCTCGCGCTCTGGCTCCTCGCCTGTGCCCTCGCGACGCGGCGCGCCCTGCGCGGGATGCGTCGCGCTCTCATTTCGGCCGGGGCCGCGGCGGCCGTCACGGGGGCCATCGGACTCGCCGCGGTGGCGCACACGGCCGATGCGGCAGCGGCGGCGCGCGACCTCGCGGTCGTGGGGCCCGCAACGACACTGTACGCGGGGCCGTCCCTGGTTGCGGACCGAAGCGCGCAGCTCGATGCGGGAGACATCGCGCGCATGGTGGAACGGGACCGGGCGTGGAGCCACATCCACCTCGACGGCGGGCGTGAGGGATGGGTGGAGCTCGCGCGGCTCACATCGCTCGCCCGCCGACCGTACGCCGACCTCCAGCCGTCCCGCTAGCTTTCCCGCGTGCCCAGCGTGGCCGTCCTCCCGAGCGCCGTCGCCGATCAGATCGCGGCCGGCGAGGTGGTCGAGCGCCCCGCCTCGGCGGTCAAGGAGCTCGTCGAGAACGCATTGGACGCGGGCGCGACGGCGATCGATATCGAGATCGATGACGGCGGACGTGGCGCGATCCGCGTCAGCGATGACGGGCAGGGGATGGACCGGGCGGACGCGCTGCTCGCGCTCGAGCGCCACGCGACATCCAAGATCCGGACCGCCGCGGATCTCGTCGGCGTGACCAGCTTCGGCTTCCGCGGCGAGGCGCTGCCGGCGATCGCATCCGTCTCCGAATGCACGGTGGAGACGGCCAGCGCGGACGGCGGCGGGACGCGGGTGCAGGTGCGGGGCGGCACGGTCGCTGACGTTCGCGATGCCGCCCGGCGCCGGGGGACGACGGTGTCGGTGACGCGCCTGTTTTACAACGTCCCGGCGCGCCTCAAGTTCCTGCGCAGCCCCCGCTCGGAATGGCGCGCGATAGCCGATACGGTCATCACGATCGCGCTCGCGCGGCGCGACGCCCATCTGACGTTGGCGCACGACGGGAAACGCGTCATGAGCCTGCCACCCGCTGCGTCACTGCGCGCGCGCGTGGCCGCGATTTGGGGACCGGCCTACGCGACATCGCTGGTCGATGTGGAGGACGTGCAGGGCGAGGTCGCGGTCTCCGGGCTCGTCGAGCGTCCGGCTGACGTCGGAACGCGAACGCGCCGCGTGCACCTCGCCGTAAATGGCCGCGGGATTCGCGATGCGGGACTCGTGCGAGCCGCGGAATCGGCCTATCGGTCGACGTTGCCCGCGGGACTGCGGCCATCCGTTCTGCTCGACATCCGCGTGAGCCACGATACCGTGGATGTGAACGTGCACCCGGCGAAGGCCGAAGTGCGCTTCCGCGACCGCTGGCCCGTGGAGCGCGCCGTGGAGGCCGCCGTTCGCCGGGCCCTTGGAACGGGGGCGGCGGCGACGGTGTGGGGAACGGAGCAGGCGCCGAGCTGGCCGGGGTCAGCAGGGTTGCGTGCCGGGCGCTATACGGGAGCTGGTGGGGTGGGCGACGCCGGGATCCGCATGTGGGGGCCGCCGACGGGCGCCACGTTCGACGCGGCGCCGGGAGCGGCATCGGTGCTCCCGGACGACGAGCTCCTCGCCAGCGCCGCCAACGGAGTCCTCGCGGGGGAGGGCGCGGCCGCCGGCCCCGTTCAGCTTCGCCGCACCTATCTCATGTACGAGCAGGACGATGGGCTCGTGCTGATCGACCAGCATTCGGCCCACGAGCGCGTCCTGTACGAGCGCTTTCTCGCGACGCTCACGAATGGCACGGGCGCGAGCGAGGCCGGCGTTCCAGCACAGCGGCTGCTGTTCCCGTTGACGCTGCATCTGGGGAGCGCGGCCGCAGACGCATTCGAGGCGCATCGGACTGCGTTCGAGCAACTGGGCTTCGAGGCGGAGACCTTTGGTGGGAACACGCTGTTGGTGCACGCGGTCCCCGTGCCGCATCCGCGGTTCGACGCCGAGCGATGCTTGCGCGACACGCTGGACGCCTTGACCGGCGACCGGTCGCCGGGTACCCACGGGCGGCACGAGCGCCTCGCCGCCACGGTCGCGTGCAAGGCCGCGATCAAGGCCGGGGATGCGCTCGCACCGGCGGAAATGCGCGCGTTGGTCGCGGCGTTGGAACAGACGACGCTCCCCGCGCACGACGTCCACGGCCGAGCCACGATCGTCCGGCTGTCGTGGGATGAGGTGGAGCGTCGTTTTGGCCGGCGATGAAGCGAGCGAAGCGAGTGAAGCGAGTGAGGAGCGCGCGCCGCTGCTGGTCATTTGCGGTCCCACGGCGGGGGGGAAGTCGGCTCTCGCGCTCCGCATCGCCGACGAGCTGCCCGTGACGATCGTGAGCGCGGACTCGCGCCAGATCTATCGGGGGTTCGACATCGGCACGGCGAAGCCGTCCGCGGCGGAGCGCCGCGCGGTGCCCCACGCGGGGATCGACCTGGTGGATCCCCGTGAACGGTACTCCGCCTTTGCGTGGGCCGACGTGGCCGCCCGGGCCATCGCGGCAGCGCGCGACGCGGGGCGGGTCCCGTTGGTCGTGGGCGGCGCGGGGTTCTACCTGCGCGCCCTGGTGACCCCCGAGCCGGGGGTCATGCGCTACGACGCCCGCTACATCCTGGTGGATCCCGGGGCGGTCCTGCGCGACCGGATCGTGCAGCGCGTCGACGGCATGTTCCGCGCGGGGTGGATGGACGAGGTCAGCCGACTCGTCTCAACGGTGGCCGACGAGGCCCCGGCGTGGCAGGCCAGCGGCTATGCGGCGGTACGCGATGTGGCGCGCGGCGATCTCTCGCTCGACGCGGGGCGCATGGCTGTCATCGTCGCGACGCGGCAGTACGCGAAGCGCCAGCGCACCTGGTTCCGGCACCAGATCCCGCGCGAGCGCGTTCTGGCACTGGACCCGGGTGCTCATGCCGATGGCGGTATGGCGACGGCGCTGCGGTGGGTGGCCGGCGGCTCGCTCGCGGGTATGGGGGCAAGCCCGTGAAGATCGGCATCACCTGTTACCCGACGTACGGCGGCTCCGGCGCGGTCGCCACCGAGCTGGGGATCGCGCTCGCGGCGCGGGGGCACGAGGTCCATTTCATCACGTACCAGCAGCCGTTTCGCCTGCCCGCGTTTCTGCCGCGGATCTATTTCCACGAAGTGGAAGTGATGCGGTACCCGCTCTTCGAGTACCCGCCGTACGATCTCGCGCTCGCCGTGCGCATGCACGAGGTGGTGCTGCGCCACCATCTCGACGTGCTGCACGTGCACTACGCGATTCCGCATGCGACGAGCGCGTGGATCGCGCGTGAGATGCTGCGCGAATCCGGCTCGGACATCCGGGTGATCACGACCCTGCACGGCACCGACATCACGCTCGTGGGGCAGGACCCGTCCTTTTACGCGATCACGAAATTCTCGATCGAGCGGTCCGACCTCCTGACCGCGGTCTCGCAGTACCTGCGCCACGAGACGATCACGGCGTTCGGGTGCACGGGGTGTACCGTGGAGGTCATCCCGAATTTCATCGACCCCGCGGTCTACGACCGCGCGCGCTACCAGACGGCGCCGCGGCCGTTCCCCGGTGACCCCGCGCGTCCGGTGTTCATCCACATCTCGAATTTTCGCGGGGTCAAGCGCGTGAAGGACGTGGTCCGGATCTTCGCCCGCGTGCGCCAGGAGCTTGCGAGCTCGCTGGTCCTCGTTGGCGACGGGCCGGACCGCGACGACGCCGAGCGGGAGGCGCGCGTGCTCGGCGTGGAGCAGGACGTGTCGTTCCTCGGAAAGATCGAGGCCGTGGCGCCCTTGCTCGCGGCCGCGGACATCTTCCTTTTGCCGAGCGAGACGGAGTCGTTCGGGCTGAGCGCGCTCGAAGCACTCGCGTCCGGCGTGCCGGTCATCGCGTCGCGCGTCGGTGGACTGCCCGAAGTCGTGCGGGACGGAGAGACCGGCCTGCTCTTTCCGGTGGGCGACGTCGAGGCGATGGCCGGAGCTGCGGTCGCGCTCCTGCGCGATCGCGCGCGCTGGGCGGCGATGAGCGCGGCGGGGGCGGCCGATGCCCGCGCCCGTTTTGCGCTCGACGCGATCGTCCCGCAGTACGAAGCGCTGTACGCGCGCCCTTAGGGACCGTGCGAGGGACCGTGCGACGGGTTCGCGCTCTCGCGGCGCTCGCCCGCTGGCCCAACGCTCTTCTCGCGGCTGCGGCCGGAGCGGCGGGCGCGTGTTGGGCGGCCGGGGGTCGCCCACCCATTGCCCCGCTGCTGTGGGCGTGCGCCGCAACGGTCGGCCTCGCGGCCGCCGCCAACGCCTGGAACGCGCTGGAAGACGGAGCGATCGACGCGCGCGCACATCCCGATCGCCCGATTCCCAGCGGAGCCGCGCGAGCGATCGATGCCAAGGCTCTGACGGCTCTGGGTGCCGGCACGACCCTTTGGTGCAGTGCGGTCGTCGCGCCGGGGCTCGCAGGGACGAGCGCGGTAGTGATCCTGCTTCTGCTGATCTACGCCCGGCTCAAGGCGGTGTACGGACCGGCCGCGAACGTGGTGGCTGCGGTGCTCGCCTCCCTCCCATTCCTGTACGGGGCGTGGGCCGCCGGCGCCCCGGCGCGAGCGTTGCCTCTCGTCGCGGTCGCCGTGCCCGTCCACCTCGCCCGCGAGATCGCGAAGGACATCGACGATGCCGACGCGGACGCGCCGTTCCGGCGGACGTTGCCCGTTCTGGTTGGCCCCATGTGGGCGCGCCGGATCCTCCTGCTGACAACCGGGATCGCTCTCATCGCCTTCGCCCTGTTCGTCGCACGGTGGGTCCGGACGGCGTGGGGGATCGTCCCCGCGGCGCTCGCGTGCGGATATGGCGCGGCGCGCACCGCGCGAGGCGATCGCGGCGGTCCCACGTGGTACAAACTGGGCATGGCGGGAGCCGTCGCGGGATTGCTCGCGGGCCTCCCGCGCTGGCCGTAGCTTCCTCCCCGCCATGACACTCTTCCACGCGATCGTGCTCGGCCTCGTGCAGGGGCTGGGCGAATTCCTGCCGATCAGCAGCTCGGCCCATCTCATCCTGGTCCCCTGGGCGTTCGGTTGGCCGGACCCGGGGCTGTCGTTCGATGTCGCCCTTCACGTCGGCACGTTGGCAGCGGTGGCGTGGTATTTCCGGCGCGAATGGGTCCGGCTCGCGCGCGCGGCCGTGACCCTGGCCTCGAGCGGGGGAGGGGGACGCGCTCGTACGGCGGATGAGCGGCTCGTGATCTTCCTGGTGATTGCGACGGTCCCCGGCGCGATCGGAGGGAAGCTGCTGGAGCATGCGGCGGAAGCCGCCTTTCGCGCTCCTCTCTTGATCG
>PLLD01000074.1 GCA_003141205.1 Gemmatimonadota bacterium | reverse complement strand
GCGTCGGCCGCAACGTCGGCGTTCGGGTATTGCCGCAACAGATCCCGAAACCCCGACCGCGCGGCTCCCGTACTACCCCGGCGCAGCTGGTCTAGTGCCAGTTGAAAGAGCTCATTCGGACCTGGACTCCCCGGGGTCGGCCCCGATGCGGAGGGCGCTGCCATCGCGCCGCTCGGCGGCGTCCCGCCAGACTGGCCGTACGCGGATCGCGCCGTGTCGGTCGGAGACGACGACGGAGCGGGGGTGGTCGCGAATGGCGACGACGGCGGCGGCACCGGCGTGGAGCGCGCCTCGATCCCCGCCCGAAGCTCCTGCAGTCTCCGCTGGCTCTGCCCCGTCAACTCCTGGATCTGCAGCAGCTCCTGCTCGACCGTCACCAAATCGCCGCGGATATCCCCCTGCCCCTTCACGACGCGGCCGCTCAAGGCCCGCACCGAGTCCGACAGAAACCCCAGCGACGTCGCCACCTGCACCAGCTGGCGCTTGTGCGCGGTATCGGCGCGGGCCTGCTCCGTGCGCATCGTCAGCAGGTCGGCCTGCAACGTCTCTNNTCCTGGCGCGACGCAAAGCACCCCCCGGCGGCCACGAGGGCAACCGGGAGGATCCCTCCCATCACACTCCGCCCAATCACGCTCCGCGCCGGCCAATGACGCCGTGCACGCCGGGGCACCGAGTCGACGCCCCGTGTCGGGCTCACGACCGGGCGGGCTTGAGGTTGTCGGCCCCCGCGGTGATCTCGAACTCATCGCGGCGGTTCTTCGCATAGGCATCCTCGGAGTCCCCTTCGACAGCGGGGCGCTCCTTGCCATAGCTGATCAGATCGACCCGCGCCCCGTCGACGCCGTGGTCCGTCAGGTATCGCTTCACGGTGGCGGCGCGCCGCTGCCCGAGCGCGAGATTGTACTCGTCCGATCCGCGCGCGTCGCAATTCCCCGCGATCCGAATCTGCAGTCCGGGGTTCGCACTGAGGATCGGGGCCTTCGCGTCGAGCACGGCCTTGGCCTGCTCCGTGAGGTCCGACTTGTCGAGATCGAAGTACACCGGCGCCGTGATCGTGTTGCGCGCCGCCGCGACCGCCGCGGCCATTCTCTGGCTCTCGGCCGCGAGACTATCCGCGGTGCGCTGCGCGCGCATCAACGAATCCTGGTTGGGTCCCCCGGCCGCGGGCGGCGGCGCCGGCTGCGGGGCGGGCGGCTGCGCGGGGGGCTGCTTCTTTCCGCATGCCGCCGCCGCCAACGCCGCCGCGATGACCGCGAGCGTGGGTATCGATGACCACAAGCTGTTACGGCGACTCATTGCACGTTCTCCGTGAGTAAAGTGGGGGACCCGATGCGCACGAGGGTCACGGGAGGGGCGCCAGTGCCCGCGACCACGCCGCGATGCGCGCCGCGGACCCATGCGTCAGCTGACGCGTGCGTCCGGACTCGGCATCGAGGATGCACAGCTGCTGCACGCCCGTGCGCGTCGACGTGAAGACGACGTGCCGCGAGTCGGGCGCCCACGAGGGGTCGCTGTTGAGCCCATCGCTCGTCAACTGTTTCACAGCGTGATCGCGCAACGAGATAGTCATGACTTGAAAGGTGCCCGCGACCCGCGACTGATACGCGATGAGACGCCCGTCCGGCGACCAGTCGGGGCTGGCCCGGTACGCATCCGCGTCCCCGTATTCGAATGGCGTGAGCAATTCGGCATCGGTCCCGTCGATGTCGGTAATATACACCTCGGGGTGCCCGAGGCGACCCGATGTGAACGCGAGTCGCTTGCCGTCCGGGCTGAACGTCGGCTGCGTGTTGTCGGTCCCCTTTCCCACCGTGATCCGGCGTGCCGCGCCCGGCGCGAACGCAGGCGCCAGGTACAGATCGGTTCCCCCCTCATCGCCGTGCGTGTACACGACGGTATTGCCATCGGGGGAGAAGAGGGGCGTCGTGTTGAGTCCCCATGGCGTCGCCGCCAGCGTGCGGACGGCGTGCGCCTGCACGTCCTCCACCGCGATCAGCGTCCCCTTCGGCGTAAACAGGCTGAACGTGACGTAGCGCCCCGTGGGGTGCCACGCCGGAGAGAGCGCGAGTCCCGGCCCGGTCAGCGCCCGTGCGTTCGCGCCGTCGGCATCGATCTCGTAGATCTGGCCGTCGCGCACGAATGCGACCCGCGTGGCTGCGATCCCCCGCACGCCCGTGATCGTCCGCTCGATTTCATCGGACGCGCCATGAACCGCGAGCCGCCATTCCGGCCCGAGGGGCGCGCCCGAGATCACGGCATCGCGCGAGTCCGCCACGCGCGCGTGCCCCACGTCATGCACCACCACGTGCAGCGACGCGGGCGCCAGCGTGCACTGCACGACCGCCGCGGCGCCCAGCTTCGCGTACAGCGCGTAATTCATCGCGGCCGACCCGCCGCCCACCGCCGCAGCGAGCTGCCCCCCCGTGTTCGGAATGATCGTGACGCGATCCCCGGCATCGAGATCGCGCTCGATGATCGTGCGCGCCGAATCGCGCAGGTCGCCCGGGATCGCGAGCACGAGCACATTCGGCTTGAGACCCGGCGTGTACTGCATTCCGATGTGGACGCCGCGTCCCGCCGTCGTGTCCTGCGCGGCCAGGGGGAACGCCACGAGCACGCCGGTGGCCACCGCGAGCGGGAGAAGAAGACGCGCGGGTCTCATCGAATGAGTCGGGGGTCGAAGCTGAAGATGACCGGCAACACATCCTCGGTGAAACCATTCGGGAGGGGCCCAAAGTTGGGAGCCGCCTTCTCGATCGCGCCCTGGGCTTCGAGGTCGAAGGCATAATTGCCCGACCGCGTGAGGAATCGGAATCCGGTCCAGCTCCCGTCGCGACGAATGAGAAAGGTGACCTCGGCTCGCAGGCTGCCGTTGGGATCGTCCGGCGAGAAGTTGAGCGCCACCTGGCGCACGATGTTGTTCAGGTACCCCGGGTAGGGAAAATCGATTCCGGCCGTGCGGACCGTCGCGACGTCCGCGCCCGGCCCGCCGTTGGGACCGCCCCCCGCAGGTGTGGGCGGCGGCGGATGCGCCGGAGCCGGTTTCGCCGCCACGGGGGGCGGCACCGGTGTCGCGCGCACCGGCTTGTGCGCCGGCGGGGCCTTCACCGGAACCGTCTTCGCCTTCGGCGGAGCTTGCGGCGTCGGAGGCGGCGGCACGGCAGGAGCCATCGGCGTCATGAGGTCCGGCTTCGGGGCAGGCGCGACCACTCCTACCGCTCGAGGGCCGGGGGCCGCGGCCACGATATCCACCCTGTAAATGGGTGGCCCCGCCGCAGGAACGCGTGCCGTCAGCAGGACCAACGCGCTCAATGCACCCGCATGGAGCACGAGCGACAACCCAAACCACCCGCTCAACCGCGCGCCCGGCGCGGGCGCGGCGTCCTCCACTACTTGATCTCCTCCGGCTCCGCAACCAGGCCGACGTCGGGGACGCCCGTGCTCCGCATCACCGCCAGCACCTGGACGACCGTCCCGTACGGCACCCCCTGATCCGCCCGCAGGTAGACGCCGTCCTTCCCGCGCGTCGCCGCAAGCGCCGCGAAACTCGCACGAAACTCGTTGTACGTGAGCCGCGTCTCGTCGACGAAGATCTGACCCGCGCGATTGACCGTCACGACGAGCCCGCTCTTCGGCTCCAGCGGCTTCGCCTCCGCCTTCGGCAGCGCGACGTCGACGCCGCCCTGCATGATGGGCGCGGTGATCATGAAGATCACCATGAGCAGCATCATCACGTCGATGAGGCTGACGACGTTGATCTCGGCGTTGAGCGGCAGGCGGACACGGCGATGGCTCACGTCACTCGCCTCCGTGACCCCCGTCGCGCACGATCAGCGCGATCGCCGCGGACCCGAAGCCGTCGAGCTCGCCATCGAACCGATTCAACCGATTCGCGAACAGGTTGTACCCGAACACGGCGGGAATCGCCACCGACAGCGCGGCCGCCGTTGCGATCAGCGCCTCGGCCACACCCGGAGCCACGGCGCCAATGTTCCCCGATCCCTTGGTGGCGATCCCCACGAACGCGTCGATGACGCCGAGAACGGTTCCCAACAACCCGATGAGCGGACTGACGGATCCGATCGTTCCGAGCGTGGGGATGAAACGGGCGAGCCGGTCCCGCTCGGCGTTCGTCTCGGCATCGAGAAGGAGCCGCAGCGCCTCGACCTGCGACGCCGTCAGCAACGCCGCACGCGCGGCGGCGGATCCGGACGTTCCGATGCCGCCCCCGCCTCCGCCCGCGAGAAAGTCGGCGGCGCGGCGCAGGACGCGCGTGTAGGGGTTCGCGTCCTCGCGCGCCGCAATCCCGATCGCCTGATCGAATCGCGCGACGTTTTCGAACTTCGTGAGGAACCGCGCGGACTGCCTCCGCACGGAGGCGAACTGGCGCCACTTGGCGAACATGATCGTCCAGCTGGCGAGGGATAGCGCCGCGAGCAACGCCAGGATCGCCTTCGTCATGACCGTGGATCCCAGCACCAGGCCGACCGGCGACGTCGGAATCGCGGTCGCGATCTGCAGAATAGGCTGGACGCTCATGCGGCTACCCCGCCCGCCGCGGATCGTCCCGAGCGCTTGGCGAACCAGTGATACGTCTCGGCCAATCCGACGTCCATCGTGACGCCAGGCGTCCACCCGAGGACCGCCGCTGCCCGCTCGACGCGGACGGCGGACCGGAGCTGCTCACCCGGACGGGCCGGCGCGAATACGACCGGCACCTCGACCCCCGCCACTCGACCCAAACTCTTCGCCACGGTCAGCACTGATGTCTCGATCCCCGTTCCGATGTTGAAGCCGCGCACATCCAGCCGCCCGGGCGCCGGCAACGGCCGCCGCGCCGCCGCCAGCGCCGCGCGAGCGACATCGCCGACGAATACGTAATCACGCGTCTGCTGCCCATCCCCGAACACGGTCACCGACTGCCCGTCCAGTATCCGGCCGCAGAAGATCGCGACGACGCCCGCCTCGCCATGCGGATTCTGCCGGGGGCCGTACACATTCGCGTAGCGCAACGCGACCGTGTCGAGCCCGTGGACACGCGCGTAATACGCAAGGTAGAGCTCGACGCTCAGCTTCGCGATAGCATACGGCGATTCGGGATCCTTCGGGAATGTCTCGTCGTTGGGCGGCGTGACGAAGTCGCCGTACAGGACGCCGCCCGTCGACGCGAAGATGACGCGGGTCGGCCGCCGTGTCGCGCGCACCGCTTCCATGATCCGCAGCGTGCCGATCACGTTCACCGACGCGTCGTAGACCGGGTCCGCGACGCTCTTGCGCACATCCATCTGCGCCGCGTGGTGCAGCACCACATCAAACCGCCCGTCCCGGATCAGCTCCGCCGTCGCGGGCGCGTTGATGTCCGCTTCCACGAAAGTGGCGGCCGCCGGCAGGTTCTCCCGGCGTCCCGTGACCAGGTTGTCCACGATCGAGACCTCGTAGCCCTCGGCGAGGAAGCGATCCGCGATGTGCGATCCGATGAACCCGGCCCCGCCCGTGACCAGCGCCCTCCGACTCATGACGGATCCTCATCCCGGTCGAGCGCGAAGAGATATCGCGCAGCATCGACGATCCCGAGCCCGCGGCCGTTGGCCGCGGCCGCTTTGAGGCGGACGGACGGCTCGTGCAGAAACTTGTTCATGAGACTCCGCGAGAGATGGTCCACCGCATCGCGCTGGTCCGGTGTCAGCGCTCCGAGACGCCGCATTGCGTGCGCGACCTCGTCCGTGCGCATCCGATCCATCGCGGCGCGGAACTGCGTCAGCACCGGAACGGCCACGAGCCCGGCCAGCCATTCCCAATACTTCCCGACCTCCGCATCGATCACCTGCTCCGCCGTCGGCATTTCGGCCCGGCGCGCGGCCATCGTCGCCGCCATCACCGCGCGGAGATCGTCGAGATCGTAGAGGAACACGTTGTCGAGCGCGCGGACGTCGGCCTCGACATCCCGCGGCAGGGCGATATCGAGCAGACACAGCGGGCGATCCCGGCGCGCGCTCATGGCCGGCTCCACGTGCGCCCGCGTCACGATGGCGTGCGGGGCCGAGGTCGAGCAGATGAGGACGTCGACCGTCGCCAGATGCTCCCACGCCTCCTCGTAGTGCAGCGCGACGGCGCCGTAGCGCTGCGCGAGCGCATCCGCGTGCTCGAACGTTCGGTTGGCCACGACCGCCGCGCGCACCCCTTCGTCGACGAGGCACTGCAGCGCCAGCTCCGCCATTTCGCCGGCGCCGAGAACCATCGCGCGGCGACCGGCGAGCGGGCCGAAGATCTTGCGCGCCAGTTGGACCGCCGCCGAGCTGATCGATGCCGCCCCGCGCCCGATCGATGTCTCCGCGCGCACGCGCCCGGCGACGCGGAGAGCCGAGTGGAAGAGGCGGTTCAGGACGGGCCCCGATCGACGGCGGCTCAGCTCCCACGCGTCGCGGACCTGGCCGTGGATCTGCGCCTCACCCACGATCATGGAATCCAGCCCGGTGGCCACGCGCATCAGATGCCGCACGGCGTCGCGGTCGCGCCGCACGTACCCGATGGAGCGCGCTTCGATACCGAGCGGGGCGAGCCGCTCGTCGAGGAGCGCCCAGATCGACTCCACCACCGGGCGCGCCGGGTCGCGGACCGCATCGGACGGCGTGCGCTCGTCGACGACATCGCGATCGATGACGTAGAACTCCGTGCGATTGCACGTCGACAACAGGACCACCTCACGGAGCTCGTCCCCGGCCATCGCGCGCAACCGGTCGAGCACCGCATCCACGTCGCGCGCCCCGAAGGCGCACCGCTCGCGCGCGTCGATCGACGCGGTGTGGTGGCTGAGACCCGCGACGATCAGCGCCATTCCGCCGCGCGTGAGGGGAACGCGCCCGACTCGACCGTGGCGCAGAAGTCCGGTCCGATCAAGCTCCGCGCCGCCGCCGCCCATCTCGCCGAATCCTCGGCCCGGAGGGCGGATCGCAGCGCGGACAGCGCCGCGATGGCTCCGCCGTAGCGCGCGTCGAAACGCTCCGCCAGGGCGTCGCGGACACGCCGAGCCGCGCCCGGAACGCCCCCGGCCGACACGGCGATCACGAGCGAGCCGGCACGATGGGTGGCCATCGTCACGTAGTCCCCTTCCTCCGGCGCGTCGGCGACGTTGACCAGCCGGCCGAGGGCCGCCGCGTCCGCCGCGATCCGGGCGTTGAGCGCACGGGAATCGGTGGCCGCGACGACCAGCGTCGCCGGGCCGATGTCGGTCGGCGCGTAGCCGCGCTCGACCAACGCGAGGCGGGGATATCGCGGCCCCGCGTCGCGCAGCGCGGACCCGATGCGCAATGCGATGAGTCGCACCGTCGCCCCGCTCTCCAGCAACGCCACCGCCTTGCGGTGCGCGACGGCCCCCCCTCCGACCACGAGCGCGGTCACACGCTCGCCGTCGAGCAGGACCGGATACCCGCTCACAGGAACTGCCCCGGCCGGGCCGCCAGCACGCGCGCCGCGATATACGTGACGAGCACGAGAGCGCACGCGAGCGCCGCGGCGATCGCGGCCCGCCGGGCCCGCCACCCACCGAGCAGGCGGCCCATCGCGACCACGCTCGCGGCACACCACGCCAAAATCCCCCATGCGATGCGCGGACCGTCGGCGAGACCATATGCCACCGCGTAGCTGGCCGCGAGGAGCATGCCAAGCGTAAGGCCGACCCATCCGATCACGCTGGCGAGATGGTTCACGCGGTCCAGCGTCTCGAGCGGCGGGAAGAGGCGGAACACCCGGCCGAATCGGCGCTCCTTGAGCTCGCGCCGCTCGACGAGATACAGCGCCCCTGCCGCGCCCGCCGTCGCAAGCGCGGCGATGCCAACGAAGCTCAGCGCGATGTGGGAGACGAGCCAGAGTCCCTGTAATCCGTGCGGCTGTCCCCCCGGACGCGCGTCCATTCCGACGAAGATGGCGGCGCCGGTCGCCAGCGCCGCCAGCGGAGCGCCCACCAGAGCCAGCGTGACATCCTCCGCCAGCGTTTCGGCGAGGAGCAGCGCGGTCGCGAGCGCCAGCCCGGCGAAAGACAGCGCGGGTCCGAGGCCGGCGATCGGCAGCGCGCGCGTCGTGTGCGCGAGGAGGATGACGCCAATGCCGTGCGCGATAACCCCGGCTCCGAGGACCGCGACGACGCGGCCCACGGGCGGCCCGATCGGCCGTGTGAGCGGCGTGGCCGCGAGCACCATCGCGCCGGCATAGCACGTCACGGCACACAAAAGGGCGATCGCCACCATGGCTATCGCCCTAATGTAACGTCGCCCAACGAGTTGGTGCGGGACGCGCAGGCGCGTCCCGCCGCGCTACGGCGCCTTCGCGCTCAATCGCGCCGCGACCCCCGGACGAATCGCCGGCTGCGTCTGATCGATCACCAGCGCCGTCGAGCCGCGCGCCGTCACGCGCACGACTTGCACGACCGCGATCTCGACCTCCGGGAGCACCGTGGTGCCCTCGCCGACGTGCGTCGGGGGCCGGTAGATCGTGAAACGATCGCCCACGTGCACGCCGTCGTGCTCCGATGCCGCGAGCGCGACGTAGTACTGCACGCCCGGCAACACCGCGTCATCGCTGACCCACTCGACATGCGTGACGATGCCGTCGTCGACGGGTGAAGGCGGGGTCGGAGAGGCCGCGACCGCGGCGGGCAGAGGCAACACGCCCTGCCGCAGCCGGACGTTACCGAACTCCTGAACGATCCGCGCCGTCGTCGCTTCGGGCCCGACACCGGCCTTCACCACCTGGAGCACACCCGTGGGGATGACGACCTGGCCACGATTGTCCCGCGCGGTATCGAGGAGGTAGGTGAAGAACTCGTCGCCCGGGCTGGCATTCGCGCCGGCGGGGAGCGTGATGTAGACGCTCTCCCCCAGGTCGTATCGCTCCCGCTCGGCCGCCTCAATGATGCCCGAGACCTCGGCCGTGCCGACCACGGCGCCGGCCCCGGACGGCCCGCCGGTTCGGTCGAAATACGGAGCCGCGTTCTGCTCACCCGCGGTCGCGCCGCTCGTCAAGCTGCCCGCCACCATGGGCTGGTCTTGCCCACCCGCGATGGCCGTCGTCGCCACGAAGGCGAATGCCGCCGCGCTAAAATGGAAGATCGTCGTCCTCATCTGCCAGCGCTCCCGGTATGTCTTCGAATTCCTCATTGCTCGCGCCCCCCCCTCCACTTCCGCCATTGGTCCCGCCCGGCGCCTTCGCCGTCCCACCGCTGCGCGCACGCTCGGGCCGAGGCCCGCGCGCCGCACCGCTCCCCCCACTACTCCCACCACCGTCTCCCTCGCCGCCCGCACCGCGCGGGCTCAACAGCAACAGGTCGCGCACGTTCACCTCTGTGACGTATCGCGTCTGGCCGTCCTTGTCCTGATACTGCCGGTACTCGATCCGCCCCTCGACGTAGACGCGCTCGCCCTTGCGAACGTACTTCTCCACGATGTCCGCGAGCTGCGAAACCTTCGAGTTCCAGACAACGCACTTATGCCACTCGGTCTTCTCCTGCTTATCCCCGGACGGGCCGCTCCACGTGCGCGATGTCGCGAGCGAGAAATTGGCGACCCGACCCCCTCCCGTCGTCGATCGGACCTCTGGATCCGCTCCGGCGTTTCCGATCAACATGACCTTGTTCAGACTGCGGCTGGCCACCTGTCCTCCCAGGCTTGAGTCTCGACTGCGTGCGTGGCCGCAATCTACTCACCCTTGGGAGGGCCTGGCGTCATCAATTCCGTGCCGTCCGCCATCACATCTCGGACGCCGATCGCGGCGTCCTGTCAGGCTCCGCCACCCCGCGTCCGTCGCTCCAACACCTCCGCATCCTCGACTGGATTCCGGTAGTAGTCCCGCCGCCGCCCCACGGCGACGAAGGCCCGCGACCGATACAGCGCTCGCGCCGCAGCGTTGGACTGGCGGACCTCGAGGTAGACCACCCCCGCTCCCGCCGCCGCCGCATGCGCGATGGCGTCGTCGACCAGACGCGCCCCCACGCCGCGCCAGCGCCAATCAGGCGCCACCGCGAGATTGGCGATTTCCGCTTCATCGACGACGACGGACGTCACGATGTAACCCACGACCGCGCCACTCCCGGGGTCGCACGCCACGACGAACCGCATGTGGGGAGCCGTAAGCAGCCACGCGAAGGCCGCGCGCGTCCATGGCGGATCGCTGAACGACACCCGCTCGATCACGACGACGGCATCGAGATCCTCCGGCGCCGCCGCCCGCAGGAGCGCCGCGTGTCCCCCGCGATCGCCTCGCTGGGGCCCGCTCACACCGGCAGCCGGGCGGCGTCGCGGCGAACCTCGGCCTCGACACGCCGCCCGTACTCGGGCTCCCACGTTGCCCGGTCGACCGGTTGGACGGCATCGCGCACCCGCAGGACGGCCCGCGCCTCCGGCCACGCCTGAAGGACGCCGTCGGGACCGATCACGCACGCCCGGCTCGCGTCCGCCAGGGCGGGAACGTCGGCCGCCAGCACCAGCGCGCTCTCCCCGATCTGGCGCGCCGATCCCGCCGCCGCCGAGACCTCGACCAGCGCCGTGAAGCGCTCCCCGCGCAGCGCATCCACCGACACGAGATATCGCGCATCGACCGCGGGGTCCCGCCCCGCCGCAATGAGCAGCAGGGAGGAGATCGCCCCGAGCGGCGCGCCCACCGCCTCGGCGATCCCCTTGGCCGTCGCGGCCGCGATGCGCAGGCTCGTGAATCCCCCGGGCCCCGCGCCGCACACGACCGCCGCCAGGTCGGCGACGCGCACCCCGGCCGCGTCGAGCACCCGCGCGATCGCCGGCAACAGGCGCTCCGCGCTCGCGTCCGCCGCACCCTGTCCGCCCCGCATCGCGGCGACCCCCTCCGCAACGATACGGGCGCCCCGCAACACGGCGACCGTTGCCCGAGCGCTCGACGCATCGAGCGCCAGCACCGGCGCGTCACCCGCGCCCAGTATCACCCGGAGATCAGCTCCCGAAGATCCGCGGCACCCGGAACCACGCTCAGCCGGATCGCCGTGTGCGCCTCGGGCAACCGCGCGCCCGCCCGCTCCGGCCATTCCACCAGCACGAGGGAATCGCCGTGCACGATCTCGTCCCACCCCAATGGCGCGAGCGGATCCGCATGCGATCGACCCGGGGGGCTGGCATCCAGCCGGTACAGATCGAGATGGTGGACGCGCGCCGCCGCGTGCGGGGGGCCGGCGAGATATTCGTGCACCAGCGTAAATGTGGGGCTCGTGACCGGCTCCGTCACACCGTAGCCGCGGCAGATCGCCTGGATGAGCGTGGTCTTCCCGGCCCCGATCGGTCCCGATACGGCAACGACCTGCGGGGATCGTGCGGCCGCGCCGAACCGCTCCCCCCACGCGATGAGCGCGTCACGCGTGACGCGCATGCGCCTTGCGCGCGGGATCGCCGCTCGCGCGCAGATCGAACAACTCGTCACGCAGACGGGCCGCCGTCTCGAAATCGAGGGCGCCCGC
>PLLD01000028.1 GCA_003141205.1 Gemmatimonadota bacterium | reverse complement strand
CGCTCGCGGCCATCCTGCTCGTCGGCGGTGCCATCACCGTCCTCGGCCACGCCCGATATTGGGCATCCCGTGATCGGTTCGGCATACTGCGTTGGGGGACATGGGCGCTCGTCGGTGTGATGGCGCTGAGTGCACTAGCTAACTTCGCCGCGTCGAGCAGTTTGGAACGGTTTCAGAACGGGCCTATTGCGCTACTCTTGGCAATGCTCTGTCTCGTCGTGGCCTCGGCCAACGGACATCCCCAACCCAGGGATGGGGGCGGATAACCTGCTCGCCTGCAAATTGACCCACTACCGATTGTGGTAAACACCTTCGGGCCGTGGTCCGTGGTCATGTGGTCGTCGAGGGTCATCGCGCGAAAGCTAGATCGTGAGCTGCCCCACTCTTGATCTCTGAGGCACGGTCATGGATTCCATCCTTGCGGAGATTGAACGCTCGCTCGGCGCGGGCCTCTTTTACAGCGCCATCCTGCTCTCGCTGACGTTGCCAGACATATGCGCGGCGCTGGAATCGCCCGATGGAAAGAGCGACGGGGACAGGTACATGCGATGGTACGACGCGCACCTCGCTCGGACGTATCCGCAGCTCACATCGATCGACTGCTGGTCGCTTCGCTGCGGCGTGGCGCACCAAGGACGGTTTGGTCCCGCGACGAAGCAGTATTCCCGCGTCATCTTCGGACTTCCCAACAACCAGGGGATCACGATTCACCGAACGACCGTTCACGATGCGCTTTACCTTGACGCAGTGCATTTCTGTCGGGATTTTCTTGCGGCCGTGCGCACGTGGCTTGCGAACGCTAAGGTACCCGACGCCAACATGGAACGGCTCGTTCGATGGCGGCCGACCGGGCTCGCGCCGTATAGCTTCGGCATACCGGTCATCGCGTGAAACCTCACGCGGATGCTTCGCCCCATCCGCGTTGGAAGTAGGCAGGCAAGGGCTTTAGCCCCAGCGGGTCCTTCCTGACGCCTCCGCACACGGGTGACGCGCGAGCTCGGGTGGCGCCTAGCGACAGGTGTCGAATGATACGATGTCTATGTCTCAGAAGCGGCTAACGAAGGCGGCGGCGGCTGAACGACTCGGGATTTCGCCGAAGCAGCTCGAGCGCTACGTCGCCGACGGGATCCCGTGCGCCGGGACCGGGGCCAAGCGCCGCTTCCCGTGGCCGCAGATTCGCGCGTGGCGCGACAAGCTCCTCGTCGCCCAGGGCGACGCTCGGGCGACGGCCAAGGTCGCCCGGCGACCGGCCATCTCGCTCGACGCCGCGCGGCTCCGGAAAGAGACGGCCGATGCCCAGCTCAAGGAAATCGCGGTCGCGGAGGCGGAGGGCCGACTCATCCCGCTCGACATGCACGGGCGACTCTACGCGGCCGCGTGCGACCGTCTGCGCGCGGTGCTGATGGCGATTCCGTCGCGCTATCTCGGGCGCATCCAGCAATCGCGAACTGACGCCGAAGCGCTGGCGGTCGGAGAAGCGATCCGGGACGAGACGCTGCGCGGGCTGATCGGGACGGCCGACGACGAGGGCGACGAGCCGGAGGCCGCGCATGACAACGGGAGCGTCACCGCAGCCTGACCCCTACATCGCCGAGGCTGAGCGGCGCGCGCGCGAGGTCGAGCGCAAGGTTACCCGCGCCCACCTCAAGCCGCCACCCAAGCTCACGCTGAGCCAATGGGCGGACAGGTACGGCATCCTCTCCTCCGAGGCGAGCGCGCGGCCTGGGCCGTTCTCGGTCGCCGAAGCGCCGTATCAGCGGGAGCCCATGGACGTGGTCGGCGATCCGGCTGTCCCGCTCGTCGTCCTCGAATGGGCGAGCCAGGTCGGCAAGACGCAGATCCTCACACTCCACGTGTGCTATATCATCGACCAGGATCCCGGTCCGATCCTGCACGTGCAGCCGACGCTCGCCATGGCGGAGACGTTTTCCAAGGACCGCGTGGCGCCCGCAATCCGGGACACGGAGCGGTTGCGCGGCAAGGTCGCCGACGTCCGAACACGGAACTCTGGCAACGCTCTCCTCCACAAGCAATTCCCGGGCGGCCAACTCGCGATCGGGGGCGCCAATAGCCCGGCCGGCCTGGCGGCGCGCGCGATCCGGTATCTGCACCTGGACGAGGTCGATCGATTTCCCCCCTCGGCGGGAACGGAGGGCCGGCCCTCCGCGGTGGCCGAGAGTCGGACGGCCACTTTCCCCAACGCGAAGATCATCAAGAGCAGCTCGCCCACACTCGAGGGTTTCTCGGAGATCGACGAGCCCTATCAGCTGAGCGATCAGCGGGAGTATTGGGTTCCGTGCCCGCATTGTCGATACGAGCAGCGGCTCGTCTTCGGCGGCCGCGACCTAGACCACGGCCTCAAATGGGAGACGCTCGAGGGTGGCGAGCTCCACGCGTATTATGTCTGCGAGGCCTGTGGCGCGACGAGCGAGGAAGCGGACAAGCGATGGATGTTAGCGCATGGCCGGTGGATCGCCGCGCATCCGGAGCGCTCGGTTCCCGGGTTTCGGATCAATGCGCTCTATTCCCCATTCTTCACCTGGTTCCGGCTCGTCACCGCGACGCGCTCCTCCTCCTCGTCGAGCGTCGCAGCCGGGCTCCGGATCGCGTAGAGCTCTGCGTCGTGCTGGGCGCCGTGGTGCGTCGCCGCCTGGTACCGCGCGCGGACGCGCCCCCGCTGCAGCAGGTTGAGGGCCCGGTTCCGGACGGCCGTGAAGGGGTAGGCGCGGAGCGACACAGCGGGCCGCCAATCCGCTCGTCCATGCCACACCCGCCATAGGACGTCCTGCACCACGTCTTCGGCATCCGCGCGGCGGCCGTCAAGAAGGCCGATCGCGAAATGAGCCAGCCGAGGACCGCAGGCGCGCACCATGGCTTCGAACGCAGGGACATCGCTTCGACGGATCCCCTCGATCCAATCCTGTTCGCAAACGTCCACTGCGAGATCAGTGGCATTCTTCATCGACTGGATGCCTACGCAATGGCCACGGCGTTCCTCTCCGGCCGCGCGGGGATCACGGACGCTTGCGACGCCGAGAACAATGCTCGGGGAGATAGTCACCGTCGGTTCCCTTTAGAAAGCGCCGACACGGGTGCGGAACCCCGGTCATATAGCCAAGGATGGTGTCCTGGGCGACATCCGCCGGCAGCTCGACGACACGACGGACGAGCATGATCGCCGCACCGTCGCCCGCCAAGTCATTGATCAGTGCGCGGATCCCCGCCGTGGCGGTGACATCAACGCCGCGCGTTAGATGGGGCAAGCGCCCGGCGTGCGCATCATCCGGTCGCACTCAGTCCGGCTTAGTGGGCGTGGCTGTCACGCGCTGCGGCGGACATCCCGAGAGAGAAATGTCTCGGCGCCGTCGAGCGACGCCACGAAGTTAACATCGTAGCCGTCCCCACTACGCCGTCGCGATTCACTGTCACCATCCCTGCCGGGTGCCCGGCGGCGGCTCCGCCACCGCCCGCAGCGCACTCCAGGTTCGCCCCCGATCCGTCGACCATGACGCCAGCACGTGGCGTGAGTCGGAGGCCGACGAAGCGGAAATCCCGGCGCCGGGTGACCGGATCCTCCTCCATCACTTCCGTGCCGGTGACGTCGCTCGGGACCAGGTCCGGTGTGAACTGCACGCGGCGGAAGGTGAGATGCGTCGCGTCGGCGACCGACCGAACGAGGAACGTCTTCGCGAGTCCAACGCGCGGCACGCGGGACTATATCGCGTCCGCCAAGCTGATAAAGTTGAAGTCGCGGACCTTGACCGGCGGCAGCACGAACTCGACGCCCGGGGTGACGGGGGCGAGCTGGGAGGTGCCCACCTGCTCAAGGTTGTTGAGAAAGAAGAAGGGCGACTCCG
>PLLD01000186.1 GCA_003141205.1 Gemmatimonadota bacterium | reverse complement strand
GTCAAGCAGACGCCGGGCGCCATCGGCTACGTCGAGCTCGCGTACGCCCGCCAGAACAATCTGCCCTTCGCATCCATCAAGAACGCAAATGGAGAGTTCGTCGCGCCGACGACGGAGTCCGTGACCGCTGACGCAGCGGGTGTCGCGGCGAAGCTTCCACCCAATACCGATTTCCGCGTGTCGATCGTCAATGCCCCCGGCGCCGGAGCCTATCCGATCTCCTCCTTCACCTTCCTCCTCGTCCCGCGCAACATCCCGGACGCCGCGAAGGGGAAAAAGCTCGTCGACTTCGTGCGCTGGGCCCTCACGACGGGAGAGCAGGAGGCGGCCAGCCTCGACTACGCGCCGCTCCCGGCCGCAATCGTCTCGATGCTTACCGCACGCCTCGACTCTATTAAGATCGGATCCTGAGCGTGAGCACCCTGACGCCGACCGCTGTCCGTGCGCGCCACACAGCCATCCGGATCAGCGGCTCGGCGATCGGGGATCGGCTGTACGATTGGGCCATCACGTTCTTCGCGCTGTGCGTCCCGCTGTTGCTCGGCCTCATTGCGATAGAGATCTCGGTCGCCGGGTGGCCGGCATTTCACCGTTTCGGCCTGTCGTTCCTGACGTCGAGTGCCTGGGATCCGGTCCACGGCCAGTTCGGAGCCGCCCCCGCGATCTACGGCACTCTCGTGTCCTCGGCCATCGCGCTCTGCATCGCGACGCCGCTCGCGATCGGAGTCGCGCTCTTCCTCTCCGAGTTCGCGCCACCCTGGCTCCGCCAACCAGTGGCCTTCCTCGTCGATCTTCTGGCGGCGATCCCGAGCGTCGTGTATGGACTGTGGGGGATCTGCGTCCTGATCCCCATTCTACGCGTCGTGGTGATGCCGTTCCTGCGCGACACGCTGCATCTCGGGGTCACGCCATTCTTCTCCGGCCCCGCCTACGGTACCAGCATGCTCGCCGCCGGTCTGATCCTGGCCGTCATGGTGCTGCCGTACATCTCCTCGGTTTCGCGCGAAGTCCTCATGGCCGTGCCCCGGTCGCAACGCGAGGCCACCCTCGCGCTCGGGGCAACCAAATGGGAATCGATCTGGGGGGCCGTCCTGCCCTTCGCGAAATCGGGAATCATCGGCGGCGTCATTCTGGGTCTGGGCCGCGCGCTCGGGGAGACGATGGCCGTCACCATGCTCATTGGGAACCGGCCGGAGATCTCCGCGTCCCTCTTCGCACCCGGATACACGATGGCGTCCCTCATCGCCAATGAGTTCTCCGAAGCCTCCGGTGACCTGCACCTCTCGGCGCTCATGGCGGTCGGCTTCACCCTCTTCGTCATTACCCTGGTCGTGAACGCGGTCGCCCGCTGGCTGGTGATGCGCGTCTCCCGCATCGGCGGACAGACGTGAGCACGACGGCGGTCCCGTGGAGCGCAGTGCGCGGCGATGCGCGGCTGCGGCGGCGCCACATCGTCAACGTGACCATGGTCGGCCTGATCGCTCTCGCCGCCGTCGTCGCCACGCTCCCCCTGATATTCATTTTCATCCACCTCGTCGACCGCGGCGGCAGCGCGGTGCGGTGGCACTTCTTCACGCACATGCCTGCCCCCGTCGGCGAAACGGGTGGGGGCATGGCGAACGCCATCGTCGGCACGCTGATCCTCATGGCGCTCGCGAGCACCTTCGGGCTGCCGATCGGCATCGGCGCAGGGCTGTATCTGGCCGAGCGGCGGGGCGAGCGCTTCGCGACCCTCGTGCGGTTCTTGTCCGATGTGCTCAACGGACTCCCCTCGATCGTCATGGGAATCTTCGCGTGGCAATTCCTCGTGCGGCCCGTCGGCCACTTCTCGGCGCTGGCGGGCGGCATCGCCCTCGGGGCCATGATGATCCCGATGGTGGCGCGCACGACGGAGGAGATCGTCCGCACCGTCCCGGTGTCGCTCCGGGAGGCCGCTCTGGCGCTGGGCTACGCCCGCTGGCGCACCTCGCTCACGATCGTTCTTCGAACGGCCAGCGCCGGCATCGTCACCGGCGCCCTCGTCGCGATCGCGCGCATCGCGGGCGAGACCGCACCACTCCTGTTCACCGCGTTCGGCAACCAGTTCTGGTCGACGTCGCTGGCTCAGCCGATCGCCGCCCTCCCCCTTCAAATCTTCACCTATGCTGTTAGCCCCTACGACGACTGGCACGCGCAAGCTTGGGCCGGCTCCCTCGTCCTCATTGCGCTCGTCCTCGTCATCAGCCTTATCGCCCGAATCGCCGTCCGCCGCCGATTTAGTGCCGCTGGCGATTGAGCCGGAGGTGAAGCAGGCGGTCGCGCCCGCGGTGCTTGCCGTGCCCGCCGTGCCCGGAACGCGGGCGCAGGGGCATCTGGCCGTCGACGCGCTGAACGCCTGGTTCGGAACCAGTCAGGCGGTACGGAACGCGTGCCTCGAGATACCCGAGCGTCGGGTGACCGCGATCATCGGCGCGTCGGGCTCGGGCAAGTCGACGCTGCTCCGCTGTCTCAATCGGATGCACGAGACGCTGCCGACGGCGCGGGTCAACGGGCAGGTCCGCCTGGACGACCGCGACATCTACGGGCGCGGGATCAACCCCACGGCGGTCCGCCGCCACATCGGGATGGTGTTTCAGCGTCCCACCCCCTTCCCGACGATGTCGATCCGCGAGAACATCGCGGCCGGGCTGCGCGTGGCGCATCGCGAAAGCCTCTCGTCGGGTGATATCGACGGAATCGTCGAGCACGCCCTGCACCGGGCGGCGCTGTGGGACGAAGTGAAGGACCGCCTCCGCGAGGACGCTACGAGTCTGTCGGGCGGACAGCAGCAGCGGCTCTGCATCGCGCGCGCCATCGCCGTCGAGCCCCAGGTGCTCCTGCTCGACGAGCCCACCAGCGCCCTCGACCCGATCAGCACGCAGAAGGTCGAGGATCTCGTCTACGAGCTGCGCGACGACATGACCGTCGTGATCGTGACGCACAACATGCAGCAGGCCGCCCGC
>PLLD01000023.1 GCA_003141205.1 Gemmatimonadota bacterium | reverse complement strand
TCCTCTACTTCCGCTTCGCCAACTCCTTCTTCGAGCCAATCTGGAACCGTAACTACGTCGCCAGCGTACAGATTACTCTCGCCGAGAAATTCGGTGTGAATGGTCGTGGCGCGTTCTACGAAACCGCAGGCTGCCTGCGGGACGTGATTCAAAATCACCTTTTCCAGGTCGTCGCCTTGCTCGCGATGGAACCGCCCACCTATCGGGGGTATGGGTCCGTTCACACCGAGAAGGCGAAGGTTTTCGAAGCGATGCGGCCGCTGAAGTCGCGCGACCTGGTGCGCGGTCAATACACCGGCTACCGTAAGGAACCGCACGTCGCGCGCGATTCCGACGTCGAGACCTTTTGCGCCGTGCGGCTCTTCATCGAATCATGGCGGTGGGCGGGGGTGCCGTGGTACCTGCGGTCCGGAAAGTGCCTTCCCGACACGGCTGCCGAGGTGCTGGTCGAGTTGAAGCCGCCGCCGACGCAGTTGTTCGCCGACTCGGAGCCGACGGTCGGTCCGGCGAATTACTTGCGCTTCCGACTCTCCCCCACCACCGCGGTCGCCCTGGCCGCCCGCGTCAAGCGTCCCGGCAAGGAGTTCATCGGCGACCAACGGGAGCTCTACCTGATCGAAGAGCTTGTGGGGGCGGAAACGCCCTACGAGCGCCTATTGAGCGACGCCATGATCGGCGATGGGGCGCTCTTCACGCGAGAAGATGCGGTCGAGGCGGCCTGGGCGGCGGTCGATCCCGTCCTCAATACCCATCCCCGGGCTCTCCCGTACAAGCGCGGCACGTGGGGACCCAAACAGGCCGATGCCCTCATCGCGGCGCCCAGTCGCTGGCACAACCCCGCGCCTGACAGGACGACCACGTGACCACGTGACCACTGCCAGCCGTCCGCATCAGGAGCAATCATGAAGGCCACGCAACAATTGCACGATCTCGGTCAGAGCCTCTGGCTCGACAACATTACCCGCGGCATTCTGAACGACGGCACGCTGCAGCGCTATATCAGCACGCTGTCGGTGACCGGACTGACCTCCAACCCGACGATCTTCGATCATGCCATCAAGAATGGCGATTTCTACGACGACGCCATCCGCCGCAAGACGGCGGAGGGCAAGCCGGGTGAGACGCTGTTCCTCGAGCTCGCCATCGAGGACCTGATGCGCGCCGCTGACCTCTTTCGCCCCATCCACGACCGCACTGGCGGCGTGGACGGCTGGGTGTCGTTGGAGGTGTCGCCGCTCTTGGCCAACGACGCCGCGGCCACCACAGGGGCGGCGGCCGAACTGCACGCGCGAGCCCAACGGCCTAACCTCTTCATCAAGATTCCGGGCACACCCGAAGGCGTCGCGGCCATCGAGGAGTCGATCTTCGGCGGTGTGCCGATCAACGTGACGCTGCTGTTCTCCGCGGCGCAATACATCGCGGCGGCCGAGGCCTATATGCGGGGCATCGAGCGGCGGATCGCGGCGCGCCTCGATCTACGGATCGATTCCGTCGCCTCGCTCTTCGTCAGCCGCTGGGACGTGGCGGTGCAAGACGCCGTGCCGCGGGCGCTCCGCAATCGACTCGGCATCGCGATCGCCCGGCGCACCTACCGGGAGTACCGTGGCCTGCTGGCATCGCCGCGCTGGCGCACGCTCGCGGCCGCCGGCGCCCGGCCGCAGCGCCTCCTCTGGGCCAGCACCGGGACCAAAGATCCCGCTGCGTCGGACACGCTCTACGTCGAGGCGCTGGCGGCTCCCGACACCATCAATACGATCCCCGACAAGACCCTCTCGGCCTTCGCCGATCACGGCCGGGTCAACGGGGTGATGCCCCTTGATGGCGGCGATGCTGAGGCGGTGCTCGCTGAGTTCACACGGGCCGGTGTGGACGACACGACGCTGGCGGCTCAACTCCAGCGCGAGGGTACCGCGTCGTTCGACAAGTCCTGGAAGGATCTCCTCGATCGTGTGGCCGCGAAGCGCGCGATGCTAGTGCAACCGGATCGCGCCACCGCGAGCAAACCATGACTGCGATGGAGGTGGGATCTGCCCCACCGCTCACCGAGCGTCCGACGTGGAAGGCGTTGGAGGAGCACTATCACAAGATCCGCCATCTGCATCTGCGGCAGATCTTTGCCGACGACCCCCAGCGGGGCACGCGCCTGACCGCCGAGGCGGCCGGGCTGCACCTCGACTATTCCAAGCATCGCGTCACGGACGAGACGCTCGAGCTCCTCCTCCGGCTGGCCGACGACCGCGGCTTGGCCGAGCGGATCGACGCCATGTTCAGCGGCCAGAAGATCAACGTGACCGAGCAGCGCGCGGTCCTACACATCGCGCTGCGGGCGCCAGTGGGCGAGCGGATCGTTGTTGACGGTGCGGACGTTGTGCCGGCGGTGCACGCGGTGCTTGACCGCATGGCGACCTTCACTGATGCCGTCCGCGGCGGCCGCTGGAAGGGCCACACCGGCCGCCCCATCCGCAACATCGTCAACATCGGCATCGGCGGCTCCGATCTCGGTCCGGTGATGGCCTACGAGGCCCTGCGCCACTACAGCCGGCGGGATATGACCTTTCGATTCATTTCGAATATCGACGGCACGGACTTCGTGGAGACCACTCGCGACCTCGATCCCCAGGAGACGCTGTTCGTCGTCTGTTCCAAGACGTTCACGACGCTCGAGACGCTGACCAACGCCCACACCGCCCGCGCCTGGTGTCTGCGCGCACTCGGAGACGAGGAGGCGGTACGCCGGCACTTCGTCGCCGTGTCAACCAATGCGGAGGGGGTGGCGAAGTTCGGCATCGATCCCGCCAACATGTTCGAGTTCTGGGACTGGGTGGGGGGTCGCTACTCCATGGACTCGGCGATTGGACTCTCCACGATGCTGGCCGTGGGTCCGGAGCACTTCCGGGCGATGCTCGCCGGGTTCCACGCGATGGACCGGCATTTCCGCACGACGCCGCTCGACCGCAACCTACCGGTGATCATGGGGCTGCTCGCGGTCTGGTATACCGACTTCTTCGGCGCGGAAACCGTGGCAGTGCTCCCCTATGACCAGTATCTGAAGCGCTTTCCCGCCTACCTCCAGCAGTTGACCATGGAAAGCAACGGGAAGCACGTCACCCTGGACGGCGCGCGTGTCGACTACCAGACGAGCCCCATCGTCTGGGGCGAGCCGGGCACCAATGGGCAGCATTCGTTCTACCAGTTGATCCATCAAGGCACCGAGCTCATCCCGTGCCATTTCATCGCCTTCTGCCAGTCGCTCAATCCGCTGGACGGTCACCACGACCTCCTGATGGCGAACGTGTTCGCTCAAACGGAAGCGCTCGCGTTCGGGAAAACGGCGGGTGAGGTAGAGTCCGAGGGCACGCCGGCGCGGCTCGTGCCGCACCGCGTCTTCGAGGGGAACCGGCCGACCACCACGATTCTGGCCGACCGGCTCACGCCTGAGATCCTGGGGTCGCTCGTTGCGCTCTACGAGCACAGCGTTTTCACCCAGGGAGTGATCTGGGACATCGACTCGTTCGATCAATGGGGCGTGGAGCTTGGGAAGGCCCTGGCTCAGCGCATCGGCGGAGAGCTACAGGGCGACGGCCCGCCGGCCGGTGGCCACGATAGCTCGACCACCGCGCTGATGCGGCGCTACCTGCAGTCGCGGAGCGGGAGCGCGAGATGATCCCGTCCCATCGCAGCATTGATGATCTCTGCATCGACACCATCCGCACGTTGGGGGCGGCAAGCGGCCCGACTGGAGCAGATGTGGCACGGCAAAACCGCAGGAGGACGGAGTGAAACTGGGAATGATCGGGCTCGGACGGATGGGGTCCAACATGGTTCGTCGCCTCCTTGGAGCCGGCCAGGAGTGCGTGGTGTTCGACATTCATCCACAGGCGGCGCTCGACCTGGCCAAAGCCGGCGCGACGGCGACCCGCTCGCTCGCCGAATTGATCGCCAAGTTGGACACGCCGCGCGCGATCTGGATCATGGTGCCTGCAGCCGTCGTCGATTCCACCCTCGGCGAGCTCGCGCCGCTCCTCGCTGCCGACGATGCCGTCATCGACGGTGGCAACTCGTACTATCACGACGACATCCGCCGCGCGAAGACACTTGATAGGAGCGGAATCCACTATATCGACGTCGGCACCTCGGGTGGCGTCTGGGGCTTCGAGCGCGGTTACTGCCTGATGATTGGCGGTGAGCCCGCCATCGTAAGACGGCTCGACGGGATCTTTGCCGCGCTGGCGCCCGGCGTCGACGACGCGACCAAGTCGCACGGGGATGGCAACAGCACCGCCCAGCGTGGTTACATCCACTGCGGCCCCCCGGGCGCCGGGCATTTCGTCAAGATGGTTCACAACGGGATCGAGTACGGGATCATGGCGGCATACGCCGAAGGGCTCAACATTCTTCGCCACGCCAACGTAGGGAACGCCGCGCGCGCGACCGATGCCGAGACCACACCGCTTCGGCACCCCGAGCTTTACCAGTACGACCTAAACCTCCCCGACATCGTCGAGGCATGGCGGCACGGCAGCGTCATCGGTTCCTGGCTCCTCGACCTCACCGCCGCGGCGCTGAAGAAGAGCCCCGACCTAAGCCCGTTCGCGGGCCGCGTCTCCGACTCGGGCGAGGGGCGGTGGACTCTCAAAGCGGCCATCGACGAAGGCGTGCCCGCGCCTGTGTTGAGCACCGCGCTGACGCAACGCTTCGCCTCGCGCGGCGACGAGGACTTCGCGAACAAGTTGCTCTCCGCGTTGCGATTTCAGTTCGGCGGACACGAAGAGAAGCACTAATGGCGCCGGCCTCGTGAAGCCATCGAAGCTCAATCAATCTTGCGTCGATACGATCCGCTTTCTCTCCGTCGACATGGTCGAGAAGGCGAACTCATGACCGCTACGCCATCGTGGCCGATCTTCCACTCCAAGCTGGGGCGCCGAGGCTGCGGGGAGTGAGCAAGTCATGGGCGGTCCCGAAGATGCCGGCGAATCGCGGCGGCCGTTGACCGTGAGTCCGTCGCGCGTTGCCTCCTCACCACGCGTGCGGCTCTCGACGCTCTTGCCGCTCATCCTGCCGATCGTGCTGGCGGTGATCGCGGCGTACGTCCAGTGGATCACGGTGGGCCTGCCACCCACTCGCGCCATTGAGCAGCTCACCCCGCAGACCGCGACGCAACCCTTCGGCTTTCCGGCGTGGATCGGCATTACCCATTACGTCAACCTCCTGTTCCTCGTCTTGCTGGCCCGCAGCGGGCTGCAAATCTTAATGGATCATCCGCGGCTGTACTGGAACGTCCACTGCACCCCCGGCAGCGAATGGATTCGCTTCACGCCGGTACAAGTCCCGCTCGATCGACTATACACGGCCAAGGACGACGCGCGGTATCTGACGCCATGGGTGGGCCTGCCTGGTGGCCGCCACACGCTCGGACTGGCGCGGCACTGGCACTTTGTCAGTGCCCTCTTCTGGGTGTTGAACGGTGCGGTCTACGTGTCGTTGCTCTTCGCGACCAGCCAATGGCGGCGCATCGTGCCCACGTCGTGGAGTGTGATCCCCGATGCCTGGGCCGTGTTCGTGCATTACGCCACCTTCCACCTTCCGCCGGAGCCCAACGGCTTCTATCAGTACAACGCGCTGCAGCAGCTGAGCTATTTCGCCGTCATCTTCGTCCTCGCACCGCTCTCAATCCTGACGGGACCGGCGATGTCGCCGGCGCTGGTCAACCGATTTAGCTGGTATCGCCGATTGCCGGCCAACCGGCAGGTCGGCCGCTCGATCCACTTCCTGGTGTTGTGCGGGTATGCTGTCTTCGTCATCGCTCACGTGACGATGGTGATCGTCACCGGCTTCGCCCGGAACATGAACCACATCGTCCTCGGTACGGACGATCTGCTGCGGTTCGGCATGTACATCGGGCTGACCGGGCTCGCGATTCTGGTCCTCGCGAACGTCATGGCCAACTGGGCGACGTGGCTGTTCCCACGGGCCATCCAGCGTGTGGGTGGCGCGTTGGTTAACCCGGTCCTTCGCATCCTGCTCGCGCGGCATGCGCCCCGAGCCGAATACAGGATCGAAGACATCTCGCCGTTCTTTTGGCCTAATGGCAAGCCGCCGACCTCGGAGGAATGGAAGGCTCTGGCCGCCAATGATTTCAAAAGCTACCGGCTGAGGGTATACGGCTCGGTCGAGAACCCAGTGGAGTTGTCGCTCGAAGAGTTGCAGGCGATGGCGAAGCGGACCCAGATTACCCTGCACCACTGCATCCAAGGCTGGTCTGGCATCGCCGCATGGGGCGGCCTGCCTATGGCCGAGCTAATGAAAATCGTGCGGCCGAAGCCCAACGTCAAAGCCGTGATCTTCTATTCCTTCGGTGAGGGACTGGAGGGCGGTCAGTATTACGACAGCCACACGATCCAGAACGCTCGGCATTCGCAGACGCTGCTGGCCTACGACATGAACTTTGCGCCGCTCAATGCTGTCCACGGTGCGCCACTACGGCTGCGCGTGGAGAACCAACTCGGGTTCAAGATGGTCAAGTGGATCAA
>PLLD01000094.1 GCA_003141205.1 Gemmatimonadota bacterium | reverse complement strand
CCCCCCCGCTCGCCCCGCCGACTTGCGACGGAGATCGACCCGCCCCAGCCGTCGATCACGCGACGGCTGACGGCGAGCCCGAGTCCGCTGCCGCTCGTCCGGGTCGAGAAATGCGGCTCGAAGATGTGCGGCGCGACATCGGGCGGGATCCCTTCGCCATCATCCTCGACCGCGATCGTCACGACGGCGCCGTCAATGGCGACGTGCAGGCCTATGTGCGTGGATTGCGCGTGCCGCGCATTCTCGAGCACGTTCAGCAGCACTTCGCGCAACTCATCCCCCCGCGCACGGGCCCACACCGGAGCGACGCCGGCACCGTCTCCCTCGACGCCGCCCGTGAGCTCCCATGTGACGCCGCCCCCCGTGCCCAACCGCTCGAGCGCCAGGACATCGCGCGCGACCGCGGCAACATCCGTCCGCTCGGCCGGCGCACGCTCCGCAGGGGCGGTCCCGTAGCGACTGAACGACCGCGCGATCTCGTCGAGCCGATCGATCTCGTTAAGAATGCGCTCGGCGTTCTGCGTCAACACATGATCGAAATCCACCCGGGGATCGCTGCGGGCGCGGAGCAGATGCTGGATGCCGAGCCGGATCGGCGTGAGCGGATTCTTGATCTCGTGCGCGACCTGGCGGGCCATCTCTCCCCACGCGAGAACGCGCTGACTCTCCCCGAAATCGGCCGCCATGCGGCGGAATGCGGAGAATACCGGCGTGAACTCGACCGGCGGGTCTCCCGCCAGCGCCGGCTCGCGCTCTCCACGCGCGACGGCGAGGGCGGCACGCCGCAGCTGATCGATCGGCCGCGCCATCTGGCGCGCCGCGAGGCCGCTCAGCCAGAGCGCGGCGGCGGCGCCCAGCACCGTGGTGAAGAGGACGAGCACGCGCAGGTCCTCGTTGGGGCGCTCGATGTCCGCCGCGTCGAGCCGGGCGGGCGCCGCCAGAATGAGGTGCTCCCCGTTCTCCCCGGTGACGACGCGGTAGCCGATGAGCATGCGAACGCCAGCCAGATACGCCGTCCGGCTCGCCTCGACCTCTCCGCCCAATCCGAGACCGAGCTCGATGTCCGGGCGGAGCAGGCGCCCGAGCGGCGCCAGCTCGGCGTACAGTGTGTCGCTCGACGCGACGAGCTCGCCGTCGTCGTACAGGAGCAGCGGCGTGTCCAGGCGTCCCCCGGCCACGTCGAGTCGCCGAAGGTCTCCCTCGGCGATCACGGATCGCAGCGTCTCGGAAACGCGAAGGGCGCGCGCCAGCGTGTCGTCCGTGCGGAGCCTGCGCTCGGACCAGATCGCGAACACGGCCGCGGGCGCAACGAAAAACGCGAACAGGACGACCGTCAGCTGCGTGCGGTAGCTCCGGCGCCAGCGCCGCAGCCGCACGCGGAGCCACCGCCAGAACGCGCCGTCGCCCAGAACGCTGAGCGCCCAGAGCGGCCCCACGACGAGGAGATCCAGAACAAGTAGAAGGACGCCGCGTTGCACGAGCGCGCGGAGGGGACGCAACTGGACCTCGACGTGGGCGCGGACGGGTCCATCGGCGCCGCGGACGAGCCAATCGCCGTGCAGCGCGCTGCCATGACGGTGCCACTGCATGAGGGGCAGCGCCGTGTCCGCCGAGGCTGCGCCCACGTGCGGCACGGCCAGCAGGGAGATGGTGTACAGAGGAGTCGCCCCGGTGTCGGCGGGCAGTCCGAGAAAGGGCGCCACGGGCGATTCGCGAATCAATCGCGTCTGCGGCGCGACCACAGCCGACAGGGCGTCGCCGGGCCCGGCCGCCGTCGGCACGGCGAGCACGAGCTGCACGCCGGGCGACCCCACGGCTTCGGCGATCGCGCCCGTATGCAATTGTTGCGCGGCCGCGACCGTGGCGAGGATGGCCGCGGTATCGCTCGCGAACACGCTCGTCGCGATGTGCTCGGGCGGTCTCGCATCGCCGAACCACAGGGCGAGCGAGACCGGATAGTCGGCCTCCGCGAGCACCGAGCGCGCATACAGTTTGAGCAGGTCGCCGCGATCGTGCGGCGGGGGCGACACCGCGACCTCCGCGCCGAACCGGTCGAGCAGCTCCCCGACGTCGGGGTCGGGGCGATTGAGCCCTGCGACGTCGCGCTCCGCCAGAAGCAGGCGCTTTTGCGCGGTCGTCCCCCAGACGAGAATCGCGGCGCCCAGCCCGGCCACCGCGACCGCCGGCAGGACGCCCCATTTGGTCGGGCGCGCGAACACCACGGCCGCGGCCGCGACCACCCAGAGGGCGACGTACCAGGAGGGCCACTGGTGCGGGACCTCCCAGACGATCGGTCCGATCGTCGCGGCTCCGACGGCGACCGCGAGCGCGACCCACGGGGGGATGCCGCCACGCAGTCCGATCCGTGCCCCCACGACCCCGCGGGCCACCCCGGACGCCGCGACCAACAGCGCGGTCGCCACGAGCGCGAGGGACACGTGCCACGCCAGCCAGATCTTGAGCGGAACGCCGGCACCGGGCGGCGCGATCCCCTCCGCCAGATGGGATACCACGGTCGGCGCGACGAGCGCGAGGGCCAGCGCGACGAGAGCCACGAGCCACCAGGGGCGCGGACGCAGCCGCGCGCGCGTCACCGCGAGCGCCGCGAGCAACAGCACGGCACCGGTCAGCGCGAGCACGCCGACACTCCCCGTGTACGGCCCTCCCACGCCCGAGAAGTAGAAGGTCGGATCGAACAGCTCGGTCGCGTTGGAGAAGGTGCTGAACGGCACGAGGGCAAGCACCACGAGCGCGACGCCGAGCGCGGCCAGCCGCGGCAGCAGCGCCGTCCGGCGCACCGGAGGCCGCCACGCGCCGGCGATGAAGAGTGCGAGAGCGAGCGCGAGCAGCACCGTGCCGCGCCGCCGCGCGCGCTCGATGGCCCGCAGCATCGCGCCGCCCTGGCGCGGGAGCATCGGCAGCACCGTCAGGAGCACGCGCCCATCCGGCCCGGGCGCGAATGCCACGCCCGCGCGACCCGGGCCGAGGTGTGCCGCATCGAGGGCGCCCTCCTCGAAGGTGAAGCCATCCACGCCCGTGCCACGGGCGATATCCAGGTCGAGCGGCCGGGCCAGACGATCGGCCGGCGGCTCCGCGTGGATGAGCGCCCCCGCGACGGCACGGTCGGCCCCGCGCACGGCGACGGCTTCGAGGACGATATAGAAGGGCGTTCGCACGACGGCGTAGGGACCCAGCTCCGGCGTCGCGGGCACGCGCGCCGTGCCGGCCCACGCCACCCGGTGGCCGCTGCGGGCGAGCACGACGGTCCATTCCCGACCCGCCGGAATGAGCCGCGTCACCGCGCCGAACGTGCGCGCGGCATCGCCTCCACCGGGTGCGTCGAGCGCCGCCGTGGCGATGCGCGTGAGCGAGCCCGCCGTCGACGCGAGGGCGCGCTGCATCGCGTCCGCGCTTTCGATCGTGATGTCCGCCGCGGCCGCCGGCCAGCTCTCCGCCAGGCGGTCGAGCGCGATCAGGCTCGCCGCCGCGACCGCGCAGAACGTGACGAGCGCGACGGACACGGCGCGCTCCCAGCGACGCGAGGGTCGCATCGCGGCGCCAAGGCTGATGAGGGTGGCGGCGGCGCACGCGGCGAGCGCGGCGATGCTCGGCGTGTCGATCCACGCCGCGCCGGCCAGGATCGCGATCGCCGTGACCGCGGACCAAACCTTTCCGAGCAGTCCCGGTGTCTCACGCATGTTCGGCTATCTTCGTAGCGAGCCGATGCCCATTTCGTCCCCGCTGGCCGAGTTGGTCCCGCGTCCGGGATCTCGCAATGCAAGGGGCCCGACGCCGGGGAGTATACCCCGCCGAAGGGGAAATCGCTGGACGCGGGGGATCGGTCTCTCCCTCGCGGCGCTGGGGTTGGCTGCCCCCCCGATCGGCGGGGCGGCATCGGACGGACGCGGGACGCGCCGCGCGCAGGATAGCGTTGTCGATGAAGGGAGTTTCACGATTTCGCGCGGAGGAGCAACCGTGGGACGCGAGGCGTTCAGCATCCGTCGCGTGGCCGGATCCGGCTACCTCGCCACCGGCACCGTCGTCTACGCCGATCGCCACCTGGCCGCCGCGCTCACGACCGATTCGGCCGGCGTGCCGGTGCGCTATCAGGTCGATGTGCGCTCCGGCGGCACGCGCGAGGAGTTGTTGACGGGACGCGCGACGCGGGGATACTTCAGCGTGCGCTCGCAGACGCCCCGGGGGGAAGCCGCCCGCGAGCTCCTCATGTCCCCTCGCGCTCATCTGTTGGACGATGGAATATTTCATCAATGGTATTTCGTTCTGCAGGGCGCGTCCCCGGATGCCGGGCCGATCCCGGTGCTCGCACCGCGGCGCACGACGGAGATCGTGCTGCACCTCGATCCCCCGACGCCGGATACCGTCTGGGTCGATGGCCACGTGCTGCGCGCCACGCGCGTCCATGTCAGCGCGCCGGATGCGATCACCCGCGACGTCTGGACGGACGCCGCCGGGCGGCTGCTCGCCGTGAACGAGGACAGCGCGGGCGCGGCCACCGTGGTACGGCGCGACGAGCTGCCCCGATGACGTCGCCTCTCGCGCGTGTGATCGCGTGGCTCTCGGCCGGTCTCGTGGCGGCCGGCGTCGCCGCGGCGCCCGCAGGGGCGCAGCTCGTGGTGGGCGGCGTGAGCGGCCTCCGTGCGACACCTTTCGCGCGCGACACCCTCGTCGGGCCCGCCCTGTCACTCGAGGATGCGGAGCGGATCGCGCACGACAACAATCCGACCTTCCTCGAAGTACTCGTCTCGCGGCGGAATGCGGGTGCCGGCGTCCGCAGCGCGTACGGGGGCCTGCTGCCGCAGCTCTCGGCGTCGTTCGGCGTCCAGTACCAGCAGGCGGGGAGCGAGATCCTGAACGGCATCTCGTTCGGAACGCCGTCCGACATCCTCGCCTCCAGCTACCAGCTGGGCGTGACCTATCAGCTCAGCGCGGCCACTCTTTTCACCCCCGCGTACGCGCGCGCCAACCGCGCCGCGGCGGACGCCGACATCGATAGCCAGGCCGCGGCCCTGCGCAATGCCGTCGCGCAACAGTATCTGACGGCATTACAGGCGCAGGCGCGCTCCGCGCTACAGGACACGCTGATCGGCGACGCGCAGGTGCAGCTCGATCTCGCGCACGCACGCGAGGCGGTCGGGAGTGCGAGCGCGCTCGACACCCGGCGTGCGGAGGTCGCGCTCGGCCAGCAACGCGTCGACGCGCTGCAGGCCCGGAACCAGGCGAGCATCGAGCTGCTGCGCCTATTTCAGCAGCTCGGGGTAGCCCAGCCGGCACAGGTGCATCTGACGACCGCCTTCGCGACGGCTCCCCCCGCGGTGACCCTCGACAGCATCCTCGCCATGGCGCGGACCTCGAACCCCGATCTCCTGGCGCTCCGATCCCGCGCGCACGCCGCGAGCGTCGGCGTGCATCGCGCGCACGGGCTGTACGCGCCGACGCTGTCGGTCAATACCGGGATCGGCGGCTACACCTACGAGTACACCAACTCCAACGCGATCGTCTCGCAGGCCCAGGCGTCGGGGCAGCAGGCCTACGGCCTGTGCGTCGCGCTCGACACGGCCGGACGCGCGGCCGCGGGCTTCCCCGCATCGTGCGCCGGGCTCCAGCTCACCCCCGGGCAGCTCGCGCAGATCCGCGCGAGCAATAAGCAATTTCCGTTCAACTTCACGAGCAATCCGTACCAGGTGAGTGCGACGGTCTCGTTGCCGATCTTCGATGGCTTTCTGCGCGAGCAGCAGGTCGAGCAGGCGTCCGCGGCCAGCGATGACGCGCGCTACGCCGTCCGGGCGCGCGAGCTCCAGCTCACGGCCGACATCTCGGCGGCGTACTACACGCTGACGACGGCATCACAGACGGCCCAGATCCAGGACGCCAACGTGGCGAAGGCGCGTGAAGAGCTGTTGTTCGCGGACGAGCGCTACCGCGTCGGCGCCGCGAGCTTCCACGATGTCGCCGATGCGAGCGCGTCCTATGCGCGCGTGGAGAACGACCG
>PLLD01000310.1 GCA_003141205.1 Gemmatimonadota bacterium | reverse complement strand
GGCGGGGCGGGCGCGGCCGCCGGTGCCACACCGGCGATCACGCGAGTGTAATCCGCGATCAGGTCATCAAAGACCCGGTCCCACGTGCACCGGCGCGCGAAGGCAAGGGCCGCTTCCGCGAGCGCATGCCTCCGAACCGGATCGTCTGCGAGCGCGATCACCTGGGCCGCGAACGCATGGGCATTTCCCTGAGGAAAGGTGACCCCGCCCCCGGCTGTGAGCAACTCCGTGGTCGGTCCGACGTCGGCGCCCACCACGGGCACCCCCGACGCCATCGCCTCGAGGAGCACGTTGCCGAAGGTGTCTGTCGTCGACGGAAAAAGGAAGACATCGCCCGATGCATACAGCTCGCTCAGCGCCGATCCCGACAGCCGACCCAGGAAATGCGTACCCGGCGGCGCCTGCTGCCGGTACGCATCGGCGTGAGGGCCGTCCCCGGCGATGGCACAGACCACTCGCGTCCGGGCCCGGGCCTGCACCTCGTGCAATCCGGTGAGCGCCACGTCCAATCCCTTTTCCACGCCCAGGCGGCCGACGCACACGGCGAGGACCGCGGCATCGCCGACGCCCAACTCGGCCCGCAACGCCGCGGACCGGTGCCGCGGATTGAAGCGCTCCGCGTCCACCCCGCGGCTCCAGATCGCGGTGTGATGGATCCCGTGCGCCTGCACCTCGGCCTCCGTCGAGTGCGTCGGACAATACGTGCGCAGCCCGCCGTTGTGAAACCAGCGCAGATACGGCCACGCGATGTTGCGCAGCGCGCCCAGTCCGTAATAGCCGGAGTACGCGCTCCAGTTCGTATGGTAGGACGCGACGAAGGGCACGCCCAGCGCATGCGCCGCCTGGCGCCCCGCGAGTCCCACGCCGAAGGGACTCGCCGCATGGATCAGCGTCGGTCCCCACGCGCGCAGCTCCCGCCGCACCCGACCCGGCATCGGCAGCGCGAGACGATGCTCCGGATACGCCCAGAACGCCACGCTCGGCCAGCGCAAAATGTCGGGTTCCGGCGGCGCCGCCGGATCGGTCGTCGTAAACACGCGCACGGCACCCTCGCGCGCACGAATCGCCGCGACCAGCCGCTGCAACAGCAGGGCGACGCCATTGAGCTGCGGCGGGTAGCTGTCGGTGAACAGGGCGACGCGCAGCGTCACGCGGCGAGCACCTCGCGATAGACATCGAACAACCGATCGAACACCATGTCCCATCCGTGCTCGCGCTCGGCGTACGTGCGCCCCTGCCGCGCCACCGCGGCGCGATCGCCGCGGCTCAGCTGCGCGATGACGACGCGGGCCAGGTCGCTCGCGTCTCCGGCGGCGAACACCGCGCCCGCCCCCGAGCGGAGAACCTGCTCCGCAACGCCGCCCCGATCCGCCGACACCACCGGCGTGCCGGAGGCCAGCGCCTCGAGCGGCGCCAGCCCGAACGTCTCCGTCGACCCCGGCGCCACGTAGAGATCGGCCGCCGCCAGAAGGTCGGCGATGCGCTCCCGATCGGACTCGAAGGGGCGCCAGATCACACGCGCGCCGCCGAGCCGCGCCATGCGGTGGCGCAGCGCGGCCTCGCGCGGCCCGGCCCCGACGAGCAGCAACGTGGCACCCGTCTCCCGCGCGATCGCCGGCCACGCATCGACGAGGAGCTCGAGCTCCTTTTCGACCACGAAGCGTCCGACGAATGCGACCACCGGCGCCGGCGCGTCCGGCAGCCCAAACGACCGCCGCGTGGTGGCGGCCGCCGCTCGACGGCGCGGGTGAAAGGTCTCGAGGTCGACGCCCAGCGGAACGCGCACGACGCGCTCCACCCCCGCGCGCTCGAGATCGCGCGCCGTCGACTCGGACGCGACGAGCGTGCGCGCGAACCGACGGCCGATCTGCCGCACGTACCACCACGCGGCGTGGGTCGCCACGTCGCGGGCGCGCACCGAGAGGGCGGACGCGCCGGCGGGCGGACGCAGCGCCGTGGGAAAGTTGCCGTGATAGAACCAGACGGCCGGAATGCGGGCGTGCCGCGCGGAGCGCAGCGCGATCCACGGGGCGGCCCACGGACTTCCGACTTCGATGATGTCCGGCCGCTCGCGCGCCACGATGCGGTCGACCGCGCGCGCCTGATACAGGATGCGATACGGGGCCTGCGTCGGAATCGCGGGGCCCTGCAGCCGGTAGCACCGCGACCCCATCTCGTCGCTCACCGCGCTGCGGGGGCCCGGCACGACCAGGACCTGCGATAATCCCGGGTGGCGGGCGACGTACCGCGCCTTCTCGAGGAGGTAGCGGCGGACGCCCCCGGTCGTGTCGCCGAACCATTCGGTGACATCGAGAACGCGCAGAGCCGAAGGGCACGCGCACCGAGGGAACGACGGGGAGGGGATCGGATCCGAGAGCAATAGGCGGTGCGGCCTGGGGTGGCATCGTGCGCGGTGTTGAAAACATAGTATAGTTGCACCGTCCTATGCGATTTCGGACGCGTCTGTTCCTCATTCTCTCTCTCTTCGCCGTGATCCCCGCGGCGGTGCTGACGCTCGTGTGGGCCACCACCTTGAGCACGGCCCTCCCGTTGCTGAGCGGCAGCGGTGCGTGGGATCGCGTCGCGGCGAGCGGCGAGCGGGCGATCGCCACGATGCGGCAGGGACCGCTCACGGCCGCGCAGCGCACCGCCATCGGGGCGCACGAGCAGGAGCTCACGAGCTCCGTGACGGAGGCGCGCCGGTACCAGTATCTCGCCGCGCGCGCCGTCCCCATCGTCGCGGCGGTCGCGGTGGGTGCGATGGTCGTCCTCGCGGTCGTCGCGTCACGCGTGGCCGGCCACCTGTCGCGCCAGATGAGTCGTCCCCTCGACGAGATCGTCGGATGGACGGAGCACATCGCGCGCGCCGAGCCGCTGCCGGCCGGACCGCCATCGCGCGGGGCCCCGGAGTTCCACGTGCTGCGTGGCCGCATGCGGACGATGGCCGGCGATCTCGAGGTCGGACGCTCGCGCGAGCTCGAGGCGGAACGGCTGCGCGCATTTCGCGAGACCGCCCGCCAGGTGGCGCACGAGCTCAAGAATCCTCTGACGCCGATCCAGCTCGCCGTGGCGCGGCTCGAGCGCGCGAACCCGCCGCTCTCCCCGGATCTCGCCGATACCGTGGCGGTCCTCGCGACGGAAGCGGCGCGTCTCGACACGATGGCCCGCAGCTTCGCCCAGTTCGGCCGGCTCCCGGAGGGGCCCCCCGCGGACATCGATCTGGCCGAGCTCGTGCGCTACACCGCGCGGGCCACCGTCCCCTCGGGCGTCCCGGTCGTCGTCGAGATCGATCCCGCTGTCCCGCTCGTGCGCGGGCACCACGACGCGCTCGCCCGCGCCCTGGCCAACGTCCTGCTCAACGCCGTCGACGCATGCGCGCACACCGCGGCCGGCGAGGCGCGCATCTCCGTGCACGTGCGCCGCGCCACCGGCACCGCCACCGGCACCGCCACCGGCACCGCCACCGGCACTGCGGCGCCCATGATCGAGATCGCCGTGCGCGACACCGGGGTCGGCATCCCGGCGGAGACGCTGGATCGTATCTGGGAGCCGTACGTGACGAACAAGCCGGGCGGAACCGGGCTCGGACTCGCGATCGCGCGCCAGACCGTCCTCGCGCACCGGGGCACCGTCAGCGCATCGAGCCGCCCCGGCGACGGAACGGAGATCGTGTTCCGCCTGCCCGTCGCCACCGCGTAGAGGGCCCGTCGATGCCCACGGTCCTCATCATCGACGATGAACCGAACATCCGGCGGATGGTCGGCGCCCTCCTGGCCACGGAGGGATATGAGGTTCGCGACGCTATCGATGGCGCGAGCGCGATAGCGACGGCGGACGAGGCGCGCCCCGACGTCGCGCTCCTGGACCTCATGATGCCGGGCTCGCTCGACGGCTTCGCGACGCTGGCGCGGCTCCGCGAGGGCGATCCCGACCTCCCGGTGATCATGATGAGCGGTCGCGCCGGCCTCGCGGATGCCGTGCGGGCGACCAAGCTCGGTGCCTTCACCTTCCTCGAGAAGCCGCTCACGCCGGAAGGATTGTTGCTGGCGTTGGGCTCCGCGCTCGAGCTGCGCGCGGCGCGCCTCGCGGCCCGCCACGCCGCCCGCATCCTGCACGATGAGCTGGGGCATTCGGGGGAGCTGGTCGGCGCGAGCCCGGAGATGCTCCGCGTGGCCGAGCTCATCGCGCGCATCGCACCGACCGACGCGCGCGTCCTCATCACCGGCGAGTCCGGGACGGGCAAGGAGCTCGTGGCCGCGGCGATCCACCGCGCGAGCCCGCGCCGCGACGGGCCCTTCATCCGGGTGAATTGCGCCGCCATTCCGCGCGACCTCGTCGAGAGCGAGATGTTCGGACACGAGCGCGGCGCCTTTACCGGCGCGACCGAGCGCCGCATCGGGCGCTTCGAGCTGGCGCACACGGGCACGCTCTTCCTCGATGAGGTCGGCGACCTCGGTCCCGAGGCGCAGGCCAAGCTGCTGCGCGCGATCGAGGCGCGGGAGATCGAGCGCGTCGGCGGGGGCACCGGGCGGCCGATTCGGGTCGACGTCCGCATCCTGGCCGCGACGAACAAGGACCTGCCCCGGGCCGTGACCGGGGGGACCTTCCGCGAGGATCTGTTCTTCCGGCTGAACGTGATCCCGCTCGACGTGCCGCCGCTTCGGGCGCGCCCGGGTGACATCCCCGCCCTCGTGCAGCACTTCCAGCTCGTCACGCGCGCGCGCACCGGACGCGCACCGGCCGTCTGGCGCGAGGATGCGCTCGCCCTGCTCGAGCGCTACCCGTGGCCGGGCAACGTGCGCGAGCTGGGGAACATCGTCGAGCGACTCGTGATCCTGCATCCGGGGGCCGAGCTCACGGCCGCGCACGTGCGCGCCGTGCTGCCCGGCGTGGCGCTCGCCACACCGACGCCCGGCGGAGTACCGGGCGCGGAGTCGGCGGACGCGGCATTCCCGATCGGCGACGGGACGCTGCCCCCTCCGACGCTCGACGCGCCGCTGGTCGACACGCTCGATGCGTACGAGCGAACGCTGATCGTGCGCGCGCTGTCGGCGGCCGGCGGCAACGTGACGGACGCGGCCCGGCGACTGCAGACCGACCGCCCCAATCTCTACCGGCGGATGCGCCGCCTCGGGATCGCGCTGGGCTGCGTGGCACTGGCCACCCTCACCGCGCTGGGCGCTCCCGCACGGCCGCTCGGCGCCCAGCAGACGGACACCGTGCCCGCCGCGCCGGACACGGCACACGCCCGCCCCGATTCGGTGCGCGCGGACTCGATCGCGGCCGATTCGGTCGGCACGGTGGCGGAGGGAGAGCGGTGGTGGCGCCGGTGGCTCGTGCCGCATCGCTCCGGCAATTGGTTCGGATTCGCCGTGACGTCCGCCCACACGTACGATCGCCTCGAGGGGCTCCCGATTTACTTGGGCCCCGGGGTCCGGCGCGAGCTGCCGTGGGGGAGCGTGCACGCGGACGCGTATGGCATCGTCCGCACCGCACAGCTGCCGAAGTGGGAGGAGCGCGACATCGGCTATACCGCCACGACCGAGGTGCGCGTGGGTCGGGCGCGCGCCGTTGCCCTCGGAGCGCGCCTGTACGATGAGATCGACCCGGTGGAGGATTGGCAGCTCACCGACGGCGAGGTCGGGCTCGCGTCGTTCTTCTTCCACAAGGATTACCGCGACTATTTCGACCGGCACGGCGCGACGGGATACGTGACCGTCGCCGCGACGGATGCCGCGTCGCTCAACTTCACGTACGGGGATGAGCGCTGGTCCAGCCGGGGGGCGCTCAATCCATTCACGATCGTCCGCAACGGGACGGGGTGGCGTCCGAACCCGCAGCTCGACGACGGGGTCTTCCACGTGGCGGGCGCGCACATCTCGATCGACTCGCGCAACGACGAGGCGAACCCGTGGGCGGGCTGGTTCCTCAAGGCGGATGTGGAGCGCGGCACGGGTCACGTCACGCACTTCGGCCCGCGCAGCAATGCGCCGGCGGACGCCGACAGCGCCGGCGCGATCGTCACGTATTGGCGCGGCTTCTTCGACGTGCGGCGGTACAACCGGATCAATCCCCTCATGTCGCTCAACGTCCGCGCAGTCTTCGGCGGCTGGCTCGGCGGCGACGCGCTCCCACTGGAACAGCGATTGTCGGTCGGGGGCGCCGGTACGCTGCCGGGCTTCGCGTTCCGGAGCCCCGGGATCGGCGCGGGCACCGACGTCGCGGCGTGCGGAAGCGTCGACGCGCCCGCCGGGAAGCCCGCGCAATGCGATCGGGTCGCCCTTCTGCAGACGGAGTTTCGCCACGATCTGCACATCGGACTCGGCCACTGGGCCCGCAACGCCCAGCTCGATGGCGCGTGGATCGTGTTCGCGGACGCAGGGCGAGGATGGCTCGTCGGCCCGCGCAATGGCGGGCTGCAATTCCCATCGGCCGAGCTGCCGCCACTCGATTCCTTCATGACGGACGGCGGGATCGGCATCACGATCTCCCCGGTCGGGCTGTACGTCGCCGAGCCCCTGTCGCGCGGGAACGGTGTGCCGCGGATCGTCATCCGTGTGGTCCAGCGTTTCTAGTCGGACGCTCCCTAGTCGGACGCTCCGCTCCGCGGCGGGACGCGTGCGCTCGCTCGCGCTTCTCGCGCTGGTGGGAGCGATCGTGCCCCTCACCACGACGTCCGCGCAGGGGCGGCCGCGGCTGGAAGTTCGCGTTCCGTCGTCCGAGGCATCCCCGGGGTCCGTGACGGGCGACCCGCCGGGGGATCCGGCGCCGGCCGTCGGCGCAGCGGAGGCGCCTGCGATCCCTGCCCCGGGTGGCGCGCCCTCCGCGAGGGCGACCGCGGGGAGTGCGGGGACGCCCGCCGTCCGCGCCCTCGATCTATTGGCGGACGGTCAGACGCGCGATCTCATGCGCAACGGATTCCCCGCCCGACTGCATTTTCGCCTCGACCTCTGGACCGCCAGCGGTCTGTTCAACAAGCTGCAGGGGTCGCGCGACTGGGACGTGGTCGCGCGGTACGAGCCGCTGACGAAGCACTACCGGGCGGCCCGCATCGCCGGCGACCGCGTGACCTTCCTGGGTGATTTCGCGCATTTCCCCGATCTCGCGGCCGCCCTCGCCGAGCCGTACGACGTGGCGCTGGTTCCTCCGCAGCGGGGCGAGCGATACTACTACAACGCGGTCGTCGACATCGAGATGCTCTCGCTGCGCGATCTGGACGAAGTCGAGCGCTGGCTGCGCGGGGATCTGCGCCCGGCCATCCACGGCCAGCGCAATCCCGGGACGGCGGTGACCAACGGCCTGCGGACGCTGTTCCTGCGCCTCATCGGCGCGCAGCGGCGCCACTACGAATCCCGGTCCAAGCCGTTCACCGCGGGCTGACGTCAGAGCTTGGCGGCGAGGGGCAGCTCGAGGTCGAAGTAGAAGCGCGTGCCGGTCGCGGACGTATCGACGGCGAACACGCCGCCCAGCGCGGAGACGAGCTGCCGGCAGATCGCGAGGCCGAGTCCGGCGCTCGAGAAGGTGAATGCCCCCGCGGGCGCGCGCGGGCGGAAAGTGTCGAACAACGTCCCCATCACCTGGGCCGGGATCCCGCGTCCCGTGTCCTGCACGGCGAACTGGATCCGCGTGCGCGAGCGCTGCACCGCGGAGACTTCGACCGATCCTTCGGCCGTGAACTTGAGCGCATTCGTCGTGAGGTTGAGCAGGATGCGGTTGAGCGCCGCGGGGTGCCCGATACGGGAGTCGGCCTCGGGCGCCACGATCTTCACGGTGAGCCCCTTCTCTTCCGCGATCGGGAGCACGATGTCGCGGACCGATTGCAGCAGATCGGAGATCGAAAAGGGCACCGGGCGCTGATCCACCAGCCCCGCGCCGCCGCGCGCCAGCTCGATGATGTCCCCCGCGAGGGCGCTCAGCCCGAAGGCCGCGCTGTAGATCAGCCCGAGCTGCCGCTCCTGCACGGCGTTGAGGGGGCCGCTCTGCAGCGTCTTGAGCCGCTCCGCCAGAAAGAGGATGGAGCCGAGCGGGGAGCGCATGTCGTGCGCGACCTCGACGACGAGCTGCATCGCGCTCGGCCCCGCCAGGCGATCGGCGAACTCCGTCGCCACGTCCGTGATGGGGGACTCGGGGACGACATCGGGGACACTGGGGACGTCGGACGGAGTTGGATCGCCGCCGGCCGCGGGCGCCATGGACCCGGAGACCTGGCCGGCGTCCCGGGTCACTCGAGCGCCGCGGACAGCTCGTCGCGGCGAAACCCGTGCTTCTCCATGAGACGATACAGCGTCGTGCGATCGATGTTGGCGAGCCGCGCGGCCCGCGACATGTTCCCGCCCGCCCGCGCGACGAGGCGCTGCAGGTACTCCTTCTCGAAATGCGCGACGAGCTTGTCCTTCGCATCGTGATACGCGTCGGTCAGAATGGCGGGCGGCACGGCCTCGCCGGTCGCGGGCGGCGCCGCATCATCGTATACCGGCACGTCCTCCGGGCGGATCGGCTGCCCCGGCTCGGCGATCACCGCCACGTGCTCGATGATGTTCTGCAGCTCACGGACATTTCCGCGCCACGGCCGGGAGCGCAGAAACTCCACGCACGCCTCGGTCAATTTGGGGACGGCATCACCCGAGGCGCGGTGGCGCTCCCACGATTGCGACAGGAAGTGATTCGCGAGGAGCGGGATGTCCTCGAGCCGCTTGCGCAGCGGCGGCAGCTTGATCGGGACGACGCGGAGGCGATAGAAGAGATCCTCGCGCAGCACGCCCTGATTCACCGCCTCCTGCGGCTCGCGATTGGTCGCGGAGATGAAGCGCACATCCACGACCGCGTCCTGCACCTCGCTGCCGACCCGGCGCACGACGCCATCCTGAATGACCCGGAGCAGCTTCGCCTGCAGCGGGTGCGACATCTCCGTCAGCTCATCGAGGAACAGCGTTCCGCCATTGGCGGTCTCGAGCAGTCCGGGCTTGTCGCGATCGGCGCCCGTGAAGGCCCCCTTGCGATGCCCGAACATCTCCGACTCGAGGAGGGGCTCCGGCAGAGCGGCGCAGTTGATCGGCACGAGCTTGCGGCTCGCGCGCCGGCTGTGCGCGTGAATGAACTGTGCGATGAGCTCCTTGCCGGTCCCCGACTCCCCGCTGATCATCACCGATGCGTCCGTCGGCGCCACCTTGCGCGCGAGATCGACCGCCTGCCGAAACGCCGGCGAGATCCCCAGCAGCGTGATCTTGTCGCTGTTGCCGTGCCGGACGGCCAGCTCGGCCCGCAGCGCTCGCGTCTCGCGCGCGACGGATACCGCGTGCGAGGCCCGGCCCAGCAGGATCTGGAGA
>PLLD01000104.1 GCA_003141205.1 Gemmatimonadota bacterium | reverse complement strand
TTCCGCACCCGCCTTGTAGACGCCGAGCGCTTCGGCGCCTACAAGGCGTCGGCTACTCGACGCGGCGAGGGCGACGCGGCGAGGGCGCCGCACCTCGGTGCGGCGACTCCTGCGCCCGCGACGCATTGACGCGATGCCGATCCGACAGAGCCCATGACGCTCGAAGCGAATTTCGACATCACGTTTACCGCCTCTCTCGCCCTGCGCGAGAAGCAGATCCAGCAGAATTACCGTCCAATTATCGGCGTTCACAAGTGGTTCGCCCGGCGACCAGGAACCGTGTTTCGCAATCTGCTCCTGGCTGAGTTCAACGGGCACGAGCCGATCGCGACAGGCTACTGGCGGACACACAACTTTTTCGGCGTCATTGCCGACCCCTTTATGGGCGGTGGCACGCCCATCTACGAAGCCAATCGCCTCGGCTTCAGTGTCGTCGGCACAGATGTGAACCCGATGGCGTACTGGATCGTGCGACAGGCGCTCGCACCCATCGACATCGAAGCGTTCATGGCGGCGGCGGAAGCGGTGATCGCCGATGTCGAGCACGAGATTGGCGCACTCTACCGCACGGAATGCGTGAGTTGCCGTGGGCAGGTGGACGTCAAGTACTTCCTATGGGTGAAGGAGCAAGCGTGCCCGGCGTGCGGAGCAGCTAACGATCTCTTCCCGGGCTACCTGCTGGCCGAAGCCACCCGGCACCCGCGGCACGTCGTCGCGTGCGGGCGCTGCGGCGCGCTGGGCGAGTATGAACGGCAGCCGTCGCTGAACGATCCGGCGCAATGCGGTGAGTGCGGGCACGCCGTCCATGTGGAAGGGCCAGCTCGTCGCGGCCGCATAGCCTGTCGAGCGTGTGAGGCGGTGTTCAACTACCCGCCGAAAATCGGTGCTGAACCGCCGCGTCATCGCATGTGGGCAATCGAATACCACTGCCCGGCCTGCAAGCCTCGTCGAGGCAGATTCTTCAAGCGACCCGACTCAGTGGATCTGGCACGGTACGACCAAGCCCGGACGCGGCTGAATGATGCGCGGCATCTATTGATACCGATCGGTGCTATCCCGGCAGGCGACGAGACTGACCGACTGCATCGATGGGGATATCACCGTTACCGCGAGATGTTCAATGACCGACAGCTCTTGGGACTCGGACTGCTGCTCGAGCGCGTCCGGGCGGTCGACGACATTGACGCTCGGCATGCGCTTTTAACGGTGTTCTCGGACTTCCTGCGATACCAGAACATGCTCTGCCGGTACGATACATACGCCCTAAAGTGTCAAGACATCTTCAGCGTGCACGGCTTCCCCGTCGGCCTCGTGCAGTGTGAAAATAGCCTGGTCGGCATCCCCGGTATCGGTTCGGGCGCCTTCCGCCACTTTGTTGAGAAATACGCGAAGGCAAAGCGCTATTGTGCGGCACCGTTTGAGACGCGACAGTACGGTGGTCGCAAGGAAGTCGTGTATGTCGAGGGGGAGCGGATAGGCGCCGACTTCGTTAGCCACTGGCCGCAAGCGGACGCGCGACAGGCAAAGTTGCTCGCGGCGAGCGCGACGCACATGCCATTGCCCCCGGCGTCTCTCGACGGCGTGTTCACGGACCCGCCCTATTTCGATAACGTCCAGTACGCGGAGTTAATGGACTTCTGCTTCGTCTGGCTTAGGCTCGGGATCCAAGGCGAAATGCCAGCATTTCAACGGGAATCGACTCGGACGCCGGCTGAACTGACTGGCAATGACACGATGGGTCGCGGGATCGACCATTTCACTGACGGTCTGTCGAATGTATTCCGGCACTACGCGGCTGCTCTGAAGCCTGGCGCACCATTCGTTTTCACGTACCATCATAACGCCCCGATCGCCTACATCCCGTTGGTCGTGGCAGTGCTGGATGCCGGGCTCGATTGCACCGCCAGTCTGCCCGTCCCGGCGGAAATGGGGGCATCCCTCCACATTGCCAAGACGGGATCGTCCGTCCTCGACAGTGTTTTCGTCTGCCGCGCCAGGCCGGACATCGAGGCGCGGCCTCGCGACGACTTGCCGAACCGGTTGCGCGCAGAGGTATCCGCCCTCGCGGCCGGAGGCGTGAGGGTTACCGAAGGGGATATTCGTTGTCTCCTGGCGGGTCACGTCGCCCGTCTGGCGATCAACTGCCTGCGCGCAACGTGGGACGGTGGCGTGTCGCTGACCGAGCGCATGCGCCGTGCTGGCAAGACGATCTCGGAGCTCGGCACCGGCCTTGACGTCTCCTCCTTCGTCGTCAACATCCCCCAGATACAACCGGATGATGATCACCAGGCACTCCAATACGAAGCGGCCCTTAGATGAGCACCCTTGTAGACCCATATCCACAACCATCGCCCGATCGTGCTCGATTCGTTGCGCACGGGCTCTGGCTCGCGTACGCGACAGTTGTCGCTGTTACTGCGGAGGCCGTAGTCGCTCTTGTCGCGGGTCTCACGGCGCATAGCGTCGCCCTCGTCGGATTCGGCGCAGACAGCGTCATCGAGCTGGCGTCTGCGACAGCGGCACTGTGGCGCCTCTACTCTGACGGACGGCCCGCCGACCGCCCGCGCGTCGAACGACGAACGCGACAGATCATCGGTGCGGCGTTCCTCGCCCTCGCCGTTTACGTCGCGGCCGATGCACTGCACGCCCTGCTCACACACACCCCGCCTCACCCGACCCGACTCGGGGTGTGCGTCGCCGCCGCGGCGCTCGTCGTCATGCCCCTCCTCGCCCGCGCCAAACGTCGCGTCGCCGCGGGCCTCGCCAGTCGCGCCCTGAGCGCCGATGCGAGGCAGACCGCCCTATGCACCTATCTCTCCGCGATTGTTCTCGGTGGGCTCGGGCTCAACCTCGCGCTGGGGTGGTGGTGGGCCGACCCGGTCGCCGCCCTGGCGTTCACCCCCATCATTGCGAACGAGGGCATCACGTGTCTGCGCGGTGCGTCGGGTGACGACGGCTGCTGCTGACACGGGCCAGCGACCGCTCCTTCCAGAGCGAATAAACGGCGGGAATTACCACCAGCGTCAGCACGGTACTGGACAGCATCCCCCCGACCATCGGCGCGGCAATCCGCTTCATCACGTCGGCGCCCGTACCCTGGCTCCACAGGATCGGGATAAGCCCGGCCATGATGGCGGTCACGGTCATCAGCTTGGGCCGTACGCGCTCCACGGCGCCGTGCTCCACGGCGGCATCGATGTCGGCGCGGGAGCGCAACCGCCCGTCGCGCAAGCGATCCCGGTAGGCGTAATCCAGATAAATGAGCATGATCACACCCGTCTCGGCGGCCACTCCCGCCAGCGCGATAAAGCCAACGGCCACCGCGACGCTCAGGTTGTAATGGAGAAGCCGCAGGTACCACACGCCACCGACGAGTGCGAAGGGCAGCGAGAGCAGCACGATCGCGCTCTCCGTGACGCTCCGGAAATTGGAGTAGAGCAGGAGCGCGATAATCGCCAGGGCGAGCGGCACAACGAGCCGGAGCGTCCGCCCCGCCCGCTGCATCGCCTGGAACTGCCCCGACCACTCGATCCGATATCCAGCTGGCAGCCGCAGCTGACGCGCGAGTACTCGCTGGGCATCGGCCACGTAGCCGCCGATGTCCCGACCCTGCACATCGATGTAGACGATGTTCTGGAGATATCCGCCCTCGGAGTTGATGAGTGTCGGCCCCTGCGCGAGGTCGAGGTGCGCGAGCGCACTGAGCGGGACTTCGGCCCCCGCCGGCGTCGCGACGAGCGTGCGACCGATCGTCTCCGGGTCATCGCGGAATGCTCGCGGATACCGAACGAGCACGCTGAAACGCTCGCGACCCTGAATGACGGTTCCCGCATCGACGCCACCGATCGCGGCACTGGCCGCCGCCAGGACTGCCCCCGTCGTCAGACCATAGCGCGCGGAGGCCGCGCGGTCGACCGTGATGTTCAGGTAGTGCCCTTCCACCGCGCGCTCGGCATAGACCGAGTTCGTGCCACGCACGGTGGGGAGTAGTCCTTCGATGGTCTGCCCGATACGGTCGAGCGTGTCGAGACTCGGGCCGTACAGTTTGATGCCGACCGGCGTCTTGATCCCCGTAGCCAACATATCGAGCCGATTCTTGATCGGCATGGACCACATGTTGGCGACGCCCGGCGTCCGGACGGTCTGGTTGACCTCGCGCACGAGAGAGTCGTAGGTCACGCCGGGCCGCCACGCGGACCGGTCCTTGAGCACGGCGATCGTCTCGATCATGGACATGGGCGCCATATCGGTCGCGGTCTCGGCCCGCCCAATCTTCCCCAGCACCATATCGACTTCGGGAATCCGGGCTAATGCTGCGTCCCGCTGTTGCAGAATGGCCTTCGCCTCGCCCGTCCCCGCCCCCGGGAAGAGCGATGGCATGTCCATGATGCTCCCCTCGTTGAGCGGAGGCATGAACTCGCTGCCGAGTCCTGACCACGGGATGACCGTGAGGGCCAACACGCCGGCGGCCGCTAGCACGACGGGCCAGCGGTGTCGGAGGACGAACGCGATGACCGGCCGGTACAGCCGAATGAGCACGCGGTTCACGGGGTTCGCGGCCTCGGGCCTGACCCCTCCCCGAATGAAGAGTCCCATCGCGACGGGCACGAGCGTGACGGAGAGGAGTGCGGCCGAGGCCATCGAGAGCGTCTTGGTCCACGCGAGCGGCCGGAACAGGCGCCCTTCCTGGTCCTGGAGGGCAAAGACCGGCACGAAGGACACGGTGATGATGAGTAGTGATATGAAGAGCGATGGGCCGACTTCCTGGGCCGACGCTACCACAAGCGCCCAATGGGTTAGCGGCTGCCCCTCGCGATCGTTCCGCTCGATATGCTTATGGAAGTTCTCGACCATCACGATCGCCGCGTCGATCATGGCACCAATGGCGATCGCGATCCCGCCCAGCGACATGATGTTGGCGGTGAGCCCGAGGAGACGCATGGCGAGGAGCGCCATCAGAATGCCGATTGGCAGCGTGACGATGGCGACCAGCGCGCTCGACGCGTGGAGCAGAAAGAGCAGCGTTACAACGCCGACGATGATCGACTCTTCGAGGAGCTTGCCCTTGAGAGTGGCAATGGCGCGATCGATCAGCCCCGATCGGTCATAGCCGTCGACGAACACCACGCCGGGCGGGAGACCCGGCTGCAGCTCTGCCATCTTCGCCTTGACGCGGCCGATCACCGCTCGCGGGTTGTCACCGAAGCGCATGACGACCCAGCCCGTGACGACCTCGCCACGGCCATTGAGGTCCGTCAGCCCACGTCGCAATTCCGGACCCAGGTGCGCGCTGGCCACCTCACCGACCGTAATCGGTACGCCGCCTCTCCCCACGCCGATCGGCACGCCTCGGATGTCGTCGAGCGTCGCGAACCGGCCACGGCCGCGGACGATGTACTCGTTTCCCCCCATCTCGAGCACCCGCCCGCCTGCGTCCTCGTTCGATTCGCGGACGGCATCAACAACGCGGGCGAGCGACACATGGTACGCCAGCAGCTTATCCGGGTCGACATCGACCTGGTATTGCTGCTCGAAACCACCGAGTGACGCGATTTCGGCGACGCCCGGCACCGCGGTGAGAGCGGGTCGGATCGTCCAATCTTGCAGACTCCGGAGCTGCGCGAGGTTGAGCCGCCCGGTGGTGTCGGCGACGATGTACTGCATCACCCATCCCACGCCCGTCGCGTCCGGTCCCAGGCTCAGCGCGGCACCCGCCGGGAGACGGTCGCGGACAGAGTTGAGATATTCGAGTACCCGAGACCGTGCCCAGTAGAGATCCGTTCCTTCATCGAACACTACGTATACGGCCGAGAGGCCAAACTGACTCATGCCGCGCACGAATTTCGTGTGCGGAACCTTGAGCATCTCCGTTTCGAGCGGGTAGGTGACCTGGTCCTCGACGA
>PLLD01000163.1 GCA_003141205.1 Gemmatimonadota bacterium | reverse complement strand
TGCCGTGCGTCCCGCCTGGTACTTCTCGTTGCGAAACCGCTCCATCGCCTCGGTACAGACCATCGGCGTTCCGGCCGGCGCGCTGGTACGCTGTGCACCGGCGGATCCGGCGGCGAACAGCATGAGAACTAGATAGCGGCTCATCGTGTCTTCTCGTCAAGGATGGTGACCGGGACGCGTACGACGGCAATGGCCGGCGCACCCCGGCTTACGGGTGCCATTTCAGACCCACGGTCGTGATCCGTCCCATCGGCGTGATCAGGTTGATACGCTCGTACGCGTAGCTGTTTCCCGCATTGTCGATCTGGACGAATCCCGTGAGCCACGGCGTCAGCACCTCGGCAAGACCAACATTGAATTTCGTCCACGCGGGATAGTTGATCCAATAGGGGCGTTCGGATCCGGCATACGTCCCGCCAAACAGGGCTGCATAGAAGGCCACGAAGTCCACGTCCTTCCATGTCGCCCGGTGCGTCAGGGAGCCGGTCAGCGTCGTGCGACGGAGCACCCGCCAGGCAACGGTTGCACCGCCGGTCCACTTCGGGATCTCCGTCAGCTGATCCCCAACGCGAAAATCCCCCGTGTAGAGCGGAGACACCTGCTCAAGGGTGCTCGTCGCGCTCCCGAATTCCGCCGTGACCGTGAGCGCGGCGATCGGCGAGAAAGCACCGCTGAACTCCCAGCCATAGTTCCGGATCTTCCCGATGTTCTGGTATTGCGAGACGCTCCCACCGGTCGATGTTGTCTCGGGGAGAAATACGAGGTCGATGAGGTTGTCCGCGACCTGGTTGTAGTACGATCCCCCTATCTCCACGCGATCCCCGACGAAGAAATCGAGCCCAGTGTCATACCCACGCTGGCGATTCGGCTGAAGGCCTGGATTGGCGAGCTGCTCCCCCCCGGTATAGATGGAGGGGGTGGCCTCGCCGGGCGTGGGGGCAACCAACGCCGATCCGTAGGAGAAACGCGCCTTCATCGTAACCGCTCGGAAGTCGTGCACGTACGACACCCCGATGCGTGGCGACCATTGCGTCCCGGTCTCACCCGGGCTGTTGTCGGCATGCAGGCCCAGAGTCATGAAGTACTGATTCTTGAGCGCGAACTGGGCCTGTCCATAATAGCCCTCGATCGCACTGAGCTGGCGGTAGGAGCTGGACACTCCGTACGGATCGTAGAAGCCCTTGTTGTCGGGCGCGGTGTACGTCGCGGCCTCGTCGTCGTACCCGGTCATGGAATACTCGGTGTAGTCTCCGCCCGCCGTGAACGTTGCGTTCAACCCCGGAGCGAGCGACGCCTCGTAGCTCGTGTTGTAGGCGATCGAGTGCGCATCGACATCGCCTCCACGGGCGGAGTTGACGGTGTCGCCAATGGGGGGATGCGTCGTGTAGAACGCGTCGCTGAAGCCGTCGAACCCCAGTGTGACCGACGTCTGCCAATGCGGTGTGATCTTGTAGCCGACGCGGAGCGCATATGTACCCCAATCGGTCGTGGACCGCTGGGTGGGGTTGCCGACGGCCGTGTCGCCGTACAGCTCCGACGCCGGATCATTCCCCGGCTTGTCGTAATCGTTCCGATAGCGCAGCGTGAGATCGCCCGAGATCTTGCCCTGCTCGAAGTGGCCGCCCCCGAAGATATTCGTCGCCGTTTGAGCCTCGTAGGGAATCCACGCGCCCAGATGCTGCAGCGATCCGCCGACGTTGTATCCGAGCGCTTGCGTGCCGCCGGTCGCCGACAGCGCCACATTATCTCGTAGCGCCGTGTTGCCCGGGTTCCAACGGCTATCGACCATTCCAACGGACGTCGTCGCCGTGATCGCCGGTCCCGTCTGCCCGGGGGCGCCGTGCTTCGTGAAGATTTGCATCACACCGCTGAGCGCGCCGGATCCATATATGGTCGACGCCTCCGGCCCGCTGATCACCTCGACGTGGTCGATCGTGGTAGGATCGAGATTGTTGATGTAGGCGGGGTCTTCGACCTCGACGCCATCGATCAGCACCTTGAGCGTCGACGCTGCCCCGAGCGCAGAGGTGCCACGCACGGAATAGCTCGTGTACCCGCCTAGCCCCGGCGTCTCCTCTGTCTGCACTCCACCCGGCACGAGCGTACGGAAGATCTGATCGATGCTAGTCAGGTTCTGCTGATCGATCTGCTCCGCCGTCACGACCGTGATGGGACTCGGAAGCTGGCGTCGCTCGGTCGGGACGACGGTACCCGTGACGACTACCTGGTCGAGCGTCTTGGACGTGGCCTCGAGAGCGAGATCGACGCGAGTCTGTCTATCGGCGGCGACCTGAACCGACCGCTCCGTCTTCGACCGGTATCCGAGCCGCCGCGCCGAGATGACATACGTCCCTGTCGGAACGCCGTCGATGCGATAGTCACCATCCGCGCCAGTCGTCCCTGTGAATGGGGTCCCGACGATAGTAACGAGGACGGACGCCACCGGTCCGCCGGACGCGGCATCGGTCACCTTCCCGACCACCGTCCCGTTCTGCTGCCGGTCACGGTTCACGAGTATGGCCTGGCCGGCGCCGGTAAGGAGAACGTCGACACGCGTGTCCAGCAGCACCCCGATCAGCGCCCCCGCGACGGTGATGTCCCCGGCCTGGAGCTGCACGCGGTTGTTGAGAGGAACGAGGCCCTTGCTATACGCGAGCTTGATCCCTCCCTTCCGGGAGATCTCCGCCAGCGCCGTCTCGACGGTGACATCGCGGAGCTCGAGCGAGATGCGACGGCGCAGGGCCACGACGGCCGTCGCTTCGATGAGACGGGGTGCCGCCGAGGCGGAGCTCGACGACGCAAGTAAGAAACGCGGCGCCCTGTCCGACAGCGCGTACGTGAGCCCTTGGGCCTTGGCGGTGGGGACGGCACCACCGAATAGCGAGAGTGCGCACCCGATTACAAAAAATGGACGCATGTGCGATTCTCCTGAGAGTGGGTGAATGGCGACGTCGCGATAGCTCGGTGCGTGTGGGACATGGCCTAGCGAGCCGGGGTCCGGGCAGTCAGCGTCACGACACGGCCGGCGCGCTCGACATGGGCATCCAGCGAGGCTGCGAGGATCTGGAGCATTTCAGCCGTCGATTCGGTCGTCAGGGTGACGGTGAGCGGCCGGCTCAGGAGCGCATCGTCCCTAAGCTGGATGTCGATGTCGTACCACCGGGAGAGTTGGGGCACGACGATGCGGAGGGGAGCGTTTACGAATGCGAGCGTCCCCTGCGTCCAACCGATGTACTTGTCGACATCCACTCCGTGATCGACGACGATCCGCCCGTGCGGCATGAGCCGGCCGAGATCACCGTATCCCAGCACCACGCCGCTCGCCGCCGCTCGAGCGATCGCCCGAGCGGTCGCCGCCGGGCGGCCTTGCGCGCTGTCTGCGACATCGAATGCAACTCGGCCGTCCGCCACGACCACGGACACCGCCGGATCGCCGGGATACGCCGAGAGGTCGAACTTGGTGCCCAAGTCCTGCGTGACGGCACTCTGGCTGCGCACCCGGAAAGGCTTCGTCGAATCGTGCGCGACCTCGAAGTACGCACGCCCCTCGAGCACGACATCCCGAGATACGTCGTCGTAGCTCGTCTCGACGCTCAGCGTGCTTCTCGGCGCGAGCGTTGCCCGGGTGCCGTCGGAAAGCTGAACGAGTGCCCTCTGTCCGGCATGCGTCTGATAAGTCCGCGTGGTCACGGGCGCGACGCGGACAGGCGGGGGGGCAGCTCCGTGACGCCCCATCCACGTGACGATACCCCCCGCCACCACAGCCCCCGCCGCGATCCCGCGAAACGCGTGAGCGGCCCAGCGGGGATAACGTTGCCCTGCCCCGAGCCGCGGAGCCCAGGCCCGCCGCACGGCGGCGGGCTCCGGGCGAGCCAATCCCGCTCCGATCTCCTTACCGTTACCGGCATGGGACGCCGCGAGCCGCGCCTGCATGTCGCGCCACAGCGCATCTCCATCGACCGCCGCGTCGATATGCTGCGCAGCCGCGTCGATCCCCCGCAACCAGACCAGGACCGAGCTCGCGGCGGGGTCGGTCGCCATCCAGCGAATGACCTCCTCGCGCTCCTCCCGCGTGCACTCGTCCGTTCGGTAGCGGTCGAGGAGCGGGTAGTTGATCGCGTCGTCCCGGTCCCTCGGAGGTTGATTGCTCACAGGAGATGGGACGACTCGGGAGCCCGGTCACCCCCACGCGCCGATGTCCGCGCGTTACCTCAGGCGGGCGTTGGGCCGAGCCGGGCACGCAGCATCCGGAGAGCGCGCGCGATCTGGTTTTCCACGGTCTTCGTCGTCGTCCCCATGAGCTGCGCGATCTCCGCGTAGCTCATCCCTTCCTTGAACCGAAGGAGGAACGCGAGCCGCCGGCGCTCGGGAAGTCCGTCGAGGGCGCGGTTCAGCGCGACCGACAGATCCTCCATCGCGGCCGAATCCGGCGCGAGCTGCACCGGGACGCTCGCCACGACTTCATCGCGCCGCGCTTGCTCCGCCCATCGGCTTTCGACCGTCGCATGCTTGAGGTAATCGAGCGCGCGATTCCGCACGGCACTAAAGAGGTACGCCTTGAGAGTCCCCTGGACGTCCCACGCGGCTCGATCGCGCCAAACACGGAGAAAGACATCTTGCACGAGCTCCGCGCCGATCTCGCTCGAGCCGATGAAACGACCCGCGAAAGCGCCCAGCTTGGGCGCATACGTCCGAAAGATCGACTCGAACGCGGCGGCGTCACCGGCGCGCACGCCGGCGATCAACCGCTGCTCGACCGTGTCTGGCCGAGACCGAATCACGCGCATTCGGGCTGGGTACATTTCGGGTGGCGTCGACCCTCGCGTTGGTCGCTCGATCGGTTGCGGTCAAACAGACGTCCGATGCGTACCGCGTCTACGGCGCCGATCGCGCGCCATCTATATGAGACGACCCCGTGCCTTCGCGCCCCCACACCGGGGACGCGACACTGTTGCATATTGTGGATGCGATCCGGTACCCGTGAGACGGGCTTTTCGTGGCCCATGCCCGAATGAGGCTTCCCATGTTGCGCTTGCCCCCGTTTGCCGCCCTGGTGTGCGTCCTCCTTGTGCCTACGGAGGGCGTTCCCGCCCAGGGCCCGTCGGCCCTCGACGGTGTGCCTCGAAGCATGCCGGATTCCACCATCGACCTCGCGCTCGCGAAGCCCGGCCGGGACCCGCGGCAACCGATCGACGAGGCCTACACGAAGAAGATCCGGGAGTACACGACCGAGTCGTTCTTCCTGTCGCCGCTGGTCGATTACCTCCCGGCCTCCGCGACCGTTCCGACACCGACGGTGACCTTTGGGGATATCGCCGGCGCGCCGACGATCCTGCCAGATTCCAAGTCGGTCTACGCGTACATGCGACTTCTCGCCGGGGCAACCCCGCGCGTGCGCGTGTATTCCATTGGCCGGACCGAAGAGGGGCGCGAGATGATCGCCGTCGCGATCGCCTCGGACTCGCTCCTCGCTGCGCTCGACGCGAATCGGACGCGGCTCGCGGCGCTCGCCGATCCCCGCACGATCGGACTGGACGATGCACGGGCCGACACGCTGGTCGCGAAGTCCGCGCCGATTTACTACATCACCGGCACGATCCACTCTCCGGAATCGGGGGCGCCCACGGCTCTCACGGAGCTGGCGTATCGCCTCGCCGTCGACGAGAGCCCGTACATCCGCAACATCCGGGAGCACGTCATCACCCTCATCACCCCGATCGTCGAGGTCGATGGACGCGACCGTGAGGCGGATATCGTCCGCTGGCATTTTGCCCATCCGGGGGAGACCTATCCGCCACTCGTGTATTGGGGACATTACGTCGCCCACGACAACAACCGCGACGCGATGGCCCTGACGCTCAAGCTGTCGCAGAACGTGCTCAACACGTACGTCGACTGGAAAGCGCAGGTCCTGCACGACCTGCACGAGTCCGTGCCTTTCCTGTACGACAACACGGTCGGCGACGGCCCGTACAACGCGTGGCTGGATCCCCTGCTCACGAACGAATGGCAGATGCTGGGATGGAACAACGTTCAGGAGATGACGCGTTTCGGCATGCCGGGCGTGTTCACGCACGGCGAGTTCGATACATGGTCCCCCGGCTATCTGATGTTCATGGCGGCCACCCATAACGGGATCAGCCGTCTGTACGAGACATTCGGCAACGGCGGGACGCCGGAAACGATGGAGCGCACGCTCTCGCCCGACGAAACGACGCGCACGTGGTGGCGGCAGGATCCCCCGTTGCCGCGGGTGCGGTGGTCGCTGCGCGACAACAATAACTACGAAGAAACGGGAATCCTGGTCTCCCTCAGCTACATCGCGAACAACCGGCATCGGGTCCTCGAGGATTTCTACGCGAAGAGCAAGCGCTCGATTCTCAAGGCTCGCACGGAGGGACCGGCCGCATACGTGTTCAGCGCGGCCGACCCACGACCTGGAGCCCAGGCCGAGCTGCTTCGAATGCTGCAAAGACAGCACGTGGAGATCGCGCGCACCGATGCGGCATTTACGGTGCAGGTGGCCGCGGCGCGAGCGCCGCGCGCGCCGGACGCGGAAGGCGCGGAAGGCGCGGAGGACACCGCTGCCACGCGTCCGCGGACGCAAATGCGGACCTTCCCCGCCGGCAGCTTCGTCGTGCGGATGGACCAGCCGTATTCCCGCATCGCCGACGCGTTGCTGGACCACGAATACTGGAGTCCGAACGACCCGCAAAAGACGCCGTACGACGATACCGGCTGGTGCTTCCCCGAGCTCTTCGGTGTCGGCGCGGAGCGCGTGACCGACGTGCACATCCTCGATGTGCCGATGACTCCGGTCTCGGATACCGTGCGCGCTCCGGGCGGCATCGAAGGGGCGGGCAGCATATTCGCGATCGAGCACAACGGGGATAACGCCCTCGCGACGCTGCGCTATCGCCTGAGAAGCGCGGACATCGCCGCGGCGGAGGCCCCATTCGACGCCGCGGGGCGGTCGTTCCACCGCGGATCATTCCTCATTCGCGGCGTGCCGGCCGCCGACCTCGCCCGAACGCTGCGCGATCTTGGCCTGACGGCGTATGCCCTCTCCGCGGCGCCACCCGTCGCCTCGCATCCGGTGCGTGCGGCACGGGTCGCGATCGTGCATACCTGGGTGGGAACGCAGACCGAAGGCTGGTGGCGCCAGGCCTTCGACTTCCTGCAGATCCCCTATGCGTACATCAGCGTGCAGGACGTCGCCCGCGAGACGGATCTCAATACGCGGTACGACGTCATTCTCTTCCCCCCGGTCGACGGGAGCGTCCGATCGATCGTTCAGGGGCTTCCCATGTGGCGCAATCCCATGCCGTGGAAGCACACGGCGCTCACGCCGAACATCGGCACGTGGGCCGAAACCGACGACATCCGCCCCGGGCTCGGGCTGCGCGGCATCGAGAACCTTCAGGGATTTGTGGCGCGGGGCGGAGTCCTCGTGGGGGTAATGAACACCGCCGAGCTCGCGGCCACCTATGGATTGGCCGACGGCGTCGAGCTGAAATCGGCGCCGCACGGACGCGTCGTGGGGAGCGTGCTGCGCAGCAGAATCGTCGACGACGCGAGTCCCATAGCCTACGGCATCCGCGACAGCCTCGCCGTCTACAGCGCGGAGGGGGAGGTCATGCGAGTCAGCACGGTTCTCCGGGGTGACGACGACGACGGGCCTCCCGCCTCCGACGCGGACACCGCTCGCGTGACCGGTCGAGGCACGCGGGACGATCCCGATGCGCCTCAGGGGCGGCCCGCGCTCGATACGGCGAATCAGGCGCGCGAGCGGGCTCCCGTGCATCCCTGGCAGGCTCCCGCGCTCACCGAAGAGCAGCTGCGGCATCCCGTGACCGTTATTCCGCCCGCCAACCGGCCCCGCGTGATCCTCCGTTTTGCGGACCAGCACGACCTGCTCGTCTCCGGGTTGCTCGACGGGGGAGCCGATATCGCCGAGCGCCCGATCGTCGTCGACGTGCCGTCGCAGCGCGGACATGTGGTTCTCTTTACCACGAACCCGATCTATCGCGGCGAGACGGTTGGCAGCTATTTCCTGGTGTTCAATACATTGCTGAACTTCGACAACCTGAATGCCGGTCGGAAGCTCGACGCGCGATAAGGAATTGCGGGGCCCATGCCAACTCGTGAGGCGGACGCGATGTCGACCGATCTGTCCGACCGCTCCGGCGAGACGACGCATCTGACGGAGCGCACACCGCAGGGCGCGGAGCTCGCGGCGCGGTTCTGGCAACGCCTGCGTGTCATCGCGACCCGTCGCACCGGGGACGCCTCCGCCGCGAACGACGTCGCCCGAGAGACACTCCGTCGCGTCACCGAGGCGATGCGACCGGGGCAGCCGGAACGCCCGGCCGCGCTGCCCGGCCTCGTGTTTCAGATCGCCCGGCCCGTGTGTACCGACCGGCACGGTCCGGCCGCGCGAGGGACACTTACTGCCCCGTCCGGCGTAAAGGGACACGACCGCGGCGACCGGCCAGCGCCGCCGATCGAGACGCTCACCCATCTGATTCCGGAGGAGCGCCGCCTGGAAGTGCGTCAGGCGTTTCGCGCGCTGCGCGATGGCGACCAGAAGGTCCTTCGTCTGGCGTATCTCGAGCTGCTCAACGTGGATCAGATCGCGACACGATTGGGCAGCGCTGCGGGCGCCGTCCGTGTGCGGAAGCACCGGGCGCTGCGCCGACTGGCTGAAAATCTCGCCATCCGCCTGCGCGATCACGCGGCTGCGGCGGCGGGGAGGTAAGGGCCGTGGCCGTCATGCTGATCGATTGTGGCGGGGTCGAGGAAGCCGACACGGAGCTTCGATACCTCAAGGGTGCGCTGTCCGAAGACGAGGCGGAATCGTTCGAGGCGCACTTCATGGGGTGCGAGCGCTGCTGGACGGCCTTGCACCGCGCGATCGAATTGAGCGCCGCACTGCCGGACGCATCGGCGGACACCGGGTCCGGCGCCTTGCGACTGCGCTGGGACTGGGGGGCCGGCGCGGTGGCGCTGCTGCTCGTCGTCATCGGAACGTCGTGGGCCATCCACGCCGCGCGTCGCCATCCCGGCCCTGCATCCGACGCGGTGCCGTTGGTGATCCAGCCGGCGCAGCCCGCGCCGCCACCGCAGCCGGCGCTGACGCCGCAGTCCACCCAGAATCCCCTGCCCTCGCCGGATCGCGACGCACAGGCAGCGCGCGGCAATGGCAGCCCGGCCTTCCCTCCGCGCCCCCGAGCGGACTCGGCGGGCACCGGGCCAGCTCTCGCATACGGTCGCGTCCAGTCGCTCGGCGTCAGAGGGGACAGCCAGATCGCGGGTCGGCGTCCGGATCTGGCGTTCGCCGTGCTG
>PLLD01000211.1 GCA_003141205.1 Gemmatimonadota bacterium | reverse complement strand
CCGGCAATCGCCGATACGCGCTCCAGTTCGCGATCCACCCCCCCGCCATCGTCGACGCCCACAGCATCACACCCGTGATCGCCGCAAAGGGAAGCGTCCACGAGCGCACCGGATCGAGCGTCGCGATGGTGTGTGCTGCCGTCTCCGGGGACAGCGGGCTGTGCCCACTCACCAATCGCCAGATCCAGTCGATCGCGACCGCGACGGGGAACACGAGCGCGAGATTGGCGAGCGTCGCCGCCGTCTGGCACCGCGTGATCGCCGCGATCATCTCGACCTCGCCCGCCACACCCTGCTCCTCCTCGAGCGCGCCCGCCAGGGCCGCCGCCATGGCCGCCGGCTGCTTGGACGAGAGCGTCAGATGCAACGCCTGCATGAGGAGGAAGCTCGCGGCGTAGTTGGCCGCCTGGAGCAGCCCCAGCTCCGCCGGCGCGACCGGCAGCACGGCGATGCCGTACTTGGCGAGAGCGGTTACGGCCGTGAGAGCGCCGGCACCGGCACCCGCACGGAGGATCGCCGACCATTCCGCGCGCGTGCGGACGAGGTAGTGCTCCCCGGTGTAGCCCGTGTGCTCCACGACTTTGCGCGCGAGACGCTTGAGCGTGGCCCGAACGAGAACGCGTACGCTCCGCTGCTCGACCCCCTGATGCACCAGCTTGACCGCGAAGGCCTGCCCGTCGATGGTGCCGGACTCGATGGACAGCAGCCGGTCGATGCGCAGGAGCTGGGCGTCGAGCAGCTCGCGCCGAAACACGAGGTCGGACGAGACGCCGCTCTTCTCGAGAGCCACATCGACAACCTCGAGCGCCGCGAGACAATCGCGGCAGCACAGTCGCCAGCCGGCGTAGGCGGCGGCCAGCGCCTTCGCGTCGTCGGGCGGCGCCTCGACGTACGCTCGCACGGTGCGCGGGAGCTGAAAGAACGGGGAGTCGAGCTCGCTCTTCACGGCCTGCAACAGCAGGATGTCGCGGCTGAGGCCAACGGCTGCGGCGCGAACCGCCACCAGCTCCGCGGCCGTCCGGATCGCCCTCGGGGAGGGGCGCAACAGGCGGCCGATCGGCACCAGGAGCTCGGGGGGCACCGACGCGATCCACGTCGCGTCCTCGTCCGATAACTCCAATCGATCGACGAGTCCGCTGAGGTCGTGATGCGGGTCCAAGCGGGGAAAGATGTGGTTGCCGATGCGGCGCGCGGCCTCGGACAAAAGGGACGTCCGCTCGGAATGGCCCGTCTCGGCCAGGAAGCGGACGGCCGACGTGTGTCCCCACACGCGATGGATCCGGTCCGCCACCCCCGACCCGGTCTCGGGATCGTCGAGCGCCGCCAGGAAGCGCCGGAGAGCGGCGGTCCTCGGACTGTGCCGGAAGCGCATCGCGGGATGCCCCAGCAGCCAGCGCACGAGCGCTTCAAACCACGCCTGCTCGACCTCGACCTCCTCCGGCCCGCCAGCGGCCTCCGCCAGCAGCGCCAAGAGACGCCGGTCCCGCGAGGGAGGCGATCGCACTTAACGCATCCCCAAACCAATCGTCATATTAGTCGACACTGTAGTATCAAAAAGGGAGGGGTAGACCATGCGTAAGTTTGCCATTGCAGCGGGAGTGGCCGTCGGCCTTTTACTGGGCGCCGGGTCGCGCGCGTCGGCGCAGATCGTTGCCAAAGTCTACGTCGGTGCGCCTCCGCCAGTCGAGATCGTCGAGCATCCGCCCGCGGCGCCCGGACCCCGATACATCTGGATCAAGGGGCATCACGCATGGCGCGACGGGCACTACGTCTGGGAGCCTGGTCGCTGGGAGATCCCGCCGAGGGGGCGGCACGTCTGGATCCCGGGGCACTGGGACCGCGAGCCCGGTGGATATTTCTGGGTCGACGGACACTGGGCCCGGTAACACACCGCCCGAGATAACATATGACCGGCCGCGACCATTCGCGGCCGGTCTTGTTTTCGCGCCACTCAGGGCCCGTGGGCGCGGGTGTCGCACTCCGCCCCGGTCGACGATCATTCCCCGATGGCCATCGCCCTCGCGATCGCGGCGTCGCTGTTATTCGGAACGGCCGATTTTCTGGGCGGTTTCGCAACCAAGCGGGCGCGGACGATTCCAGTCGTGATTTTTTCGCAGCTCATGGGCTTGGCCATCGCGTGTGTGGTCGCCGGCTCCTTCACGCCGCACGCCTCCGTGCACGTCGCCGATCTCGCGTGGGGCGCCGCGGCGGGACTCGCCGGCGGGGCAGGACTGGGCATCTTCTATCGCGCGCTCGGCGCCGCCACGATGGGCATCGTCGCGGCCGTCACCGGCGTGGCGACTGCCGTCGTTCCGGTCGTCGTCGGGCTCTCGCTCGGCGAGCATCCGGGGCTCGTCCCGCTCGCGGGTGTCGCGCTCGCCGCCGTCGCCATCCTTCTCGTCAGCGCCGCCATCACGCCCGCGACCGAGCGTTCCGTGCGCCAGCTCGGGGCGGCCATTCCTCCGCGCGCCCTCGGCGCCGCCATCATCGCGGGGTGTTGTTTCGGCACCTTTTACGTGCTCATCCGAAACGCCGGTCCGGGCGCCGGGATATGGCCCCTCGCCGCGGCCCGTGGCGCGTCGGTCAGCCTGTACCTCGTCGCGGGGCTCGTCGCGCGCCAGTCGCTCCGGGTGCCGCGGGCCGCGCTGCCTGTGATCGTGGGAGCGGGCGCGCTGGACATGGTCGCCAACATCTCCTTCCTCCTCGCGGCGCACCGCAACGGAGCGCTCCTGGTGGTCGTCGGCACCCTGGCGTCATTGTACCCGGTCACGACGATCGTGCTCGCGCGCATCGTGCTGCGCGAGCGACTGAGCGGTCTACAGTCGCTGGGCCTGGCGCTGGCCGGCGGCGCGATCGTTCTGATCTCCGCCGGCTGATTCCCGGCGAACCGTTAGGACGGCTCGCCCTCTTTGACCTCGACGATACGCTCGACGGTCATGGCGAGGTCCGGGTGCCGGGCGCGCCCTACCTTGAGGGCGTCACGCACTGCCGAGATCGCGCGCCGGCCGAAGTCCTGCCGGTCGTCGTCGTCCGCCTCCACGAGCACGGTGACGAGAAGTTCTACCGACTTTCGCATGAACGCAAACTAGACTCTTGCCCGGTTCGCGGCGAGGGCTGCGGCGCCGCTTCGACGGCTCTCCCTGATCGTGCTAACTTTGCCGCATGATCGATGTCGTCACTCTCGCAGCCGAGCTGATCTCGATTCCGTCGCCGACCGGGCAGGAAGCGCTGGTCGTCGATTTCGTGGCCCGACTCCTGATCGGGCGCGGATGGAACGTGACCGTCCAGGAAGTCACCGAGGGGCGGAGCAACGTGTGGGCGTCGCGCTCGGGGGGCGGCGTGACCCTCTCGACGCACCTCGATACCGTGCCGCCCTTCGTGAGCGCGCGCCTCGAGGGCGACCGGCTGTATGGGCGTGGATCGTGCGACGCAAAGGGGATCGCCGCCGCGATGATCGCGGCCGCCGATGGTCTCGTCGTCACGGGGGAACCACGCGTGGATCTCCTTTTCGTCGTCGGCGAGGAGAAGAACTCCGAGGGGGCTCGCGCCGCGAACCTTCTGCCGGCCACGAGTCGCTTCCTCATCAATGGGGAGCCCACGGAGAGCCGGCTCGCGTCCGGCGCCAAAGGGTCGCTCCGCGTGATCCTGCGGACGCACGGGCGGGAGGCGCACTCGGCCTATCCGCACCTCGGGCAATCGGCGCTCGACCCGATGCTCGAGCTCTTGCCGCAATTGCGCACGCTCCGTCTTCCCACCGATCCGGTGCTCGGCGATTCGACGGCCAACATCGGAGTCGTTCGCGCGGGCACGGAGGCGAACATCGTCCCCGGCGCCGCCGAGGCGGAGCTGATGGTCCGGATCGTGGGGGATGTCGACGTGATCAAACGGACGCTCGAAGCGTGGGTCGCCGGCCGCGCGGAGATCGAATACGGGTCCTTCATCCCGCCGCAGCTTTTTCATACGGTTCCGGGGTTCGACGTGGCGCCCGTCGCCTACACATCCGACATCCCCCTGTTGAGCCGGTGGGGGACACCGCTGTTGTTCGGGCCCGGATCGATTCACGTCGCCCACACGCTGGAGGAGCACGTTCCGGTGCCGGAGCTGCGTGCGGCCGTCGATACGTACCAGCGCCTCGCGCGTACGCTGCTGACGGGCTGATTTACCGGTAATACCTCAACCCACCGTCATGTCGTCTCAATCGTCCGTCCCCATGCCCGGCCGGTGGCCGGTAGCCGTGCTGGGCGCCACCGGCGCGGTCGGCCAGACGTTCGTCCGTCTGCTCCAGGGGCATCCCTGGTTCACGGTCACGGAGCTTGCGGCATCCGAGCGGTCGGCCGGGAAGACCTATCGCGAGGCCACGCGGTGGATCGAGGGGATGTTTCCGGCGCACCTCGGCGGTCGTGCCGTGCTGCCGTGCGATCCCGACGTGGTGCGCGCGCCGATCGTTTTCTCCGCGCTCGATGCTGCCGCCGCGGCCGACATCGAGCCCGCATTCGCGCGCGCGGGGCGGCTCGTTCTCAGCAACGCGAAGTGTTTCCGCATGGAGCCCGACGTCCCGCTCGTGATCCCCGAGGTGAACGCCGGACATCTCGCGGCGCTGGATATCCAGCGCGTGAGTCGCGGCTGGTCGGGGGGGATCGTCACCAACGCCAACTGTGCGGCGACGGGCGCGACGATCGCTCTGGCCCCGCTGCACGAAGCATTCGGTGTCCAGCAGGTGATGGTGGTGACGCTGCAGGCGTTGTCGGGCGCCGGGTATCCGGGCGTGCCCGCGCTCGACGCGCTGGGCAACGTGATTCCGTACATCGCGGACGAAGAGGAGAAGATCGAGCGCGAGATTCCGAAGATGCTGGGGCAGTGGACCGGCAGCAGCTTCGCAGCCGCCGATCTGGTCGTGAGTGCGCAGGCGAACCGCGTGCCGGTCGAGCACGGGCATATGACGTGTCTCGCGGTCAAGTTCCGCACGCGACCGACGCGGAGCGAGGCGCTCGAGGTGCTGCGTGCGTGGCGGGGCGCATCGGCGGCCCGCGGACTGCCCTCATCGCCGCCGTGCCCGCTCGTGGTGTTGACAGAGCTCGACCGCCCGCAACCGCGGCGCGATGTGGGGATGGGAGCCGGGATGGCGGTGAGCGTGGGACGCGTGCGCGCGGACCCGATCCTCGACCTGCGGCTTGTCGCGCTGGCGCACAACGTCATCCGGGGTGCCGCCGGAGGATCGATCCTCAACGCCGAGGTCCTCGCCGCCACGGGACGCCTGCCGGCGGCGCCGTCCGGCGTCGAGTGAGCGACGCGTGATCGTCACCAAATTCGGCGGGACATCCGTCGGCGACGCGGCGGCGATTCGCCGCACGGCCGAGATCGTTCGCGGGCGGCTCGACCGCGGGCCGGTGGTCGTGGTGTCGGCGATGACGAAGGTCACGGATGCTCTGCTCGGCATCGCCGAGCAGGCCGTGGCGGGGAAGGAGCTCCCCGCGCTGCAGGCGGTGTCCGCCCTGCGCGCCCGTCACTTCGCGGAAGTGGACGACCTCCTGGGTACGGGCGCCGCCGCGACCGACGTGTGCGCCGACCTCAGCGTCATGTTCGACGAGCTCGCGAGCCTCACCGAGGCGCTGGCCGTGTTGGGGCACGCGACTCCGCGCTCGCTCGACACGATCGCCGCAATGGGCGAGCTCATGTCGTCGCGGTTGATCGTCGCCGCATACGAGCAGATGGGGATCCCGGCCGTCCTCGTGGATCCCCGGCGCGTGATCCGGACGGACGACACGTTCATGCACGCCGAGCCGCAGCGGGATGCGATCGCGATCGCGGGTCGCGAGGAGATCATGCCGCACGTGCGCGCGGGGCGCGTTCCGGTCCTGGGCGGGTTCGTCGGCGCGACCCGCGAGGGCATTACGACGACCATGGGGCGGGGCGGGTCGGATTACACGGCGGCGCTGCTAGGTGCGGCGATGCGCGCGGACGCGATCGAGATATGGACGGATGTCGACGGCATGCTCACGGCGGATCCCCGCGTCGTGAGTGGCGCCCGACTCATCGAGCGGATCCGCTTCGATGAAGCGTCCGAGCTCGCGTCGTTCGGGGCGAAGGTTTTGCACCCGAGCACGATCGCACCCGCGGTGCGGCTCGGGATCCCGGTCTTCGTCTACAACTCACGCCGGCCGGGCGGGGCGGGGACGCTGATCACATTCGACGCGCCGCTGCGCCCGGTCACGGCGATTGCGGGGAAGGGGCCGACGGCGGTCGTGAAAGTGCGGTCGTCGCGCATGTTGCTCGCGCCCGGCTTCCTGCGCACCATATTCGAGGTGTTCGAGCGGCACCGGACGTCGGTGGATGTCGTGTCCACATCGGAGGTGTCGGTCTCCCTGACCGTGGACCAGATGGACCGGCTCGACGCGATCGTGGCCGACCTCACGACGTTGGGTGACGTCGCCGTGGAGCGCGAGCGCGGAGTGGTTGCCATCGTGGGCGCGGGGCTGAGCGACGATGCGGGCGCGATGGCGCGGGCGCTCGAGGCGCTCCGCGGGATCAAGGTGCAGATGCTCTCGTTGAGCGCGACGGGGATCAATCTGACGATCATCGTCGGTGCGGACGAGGTCGCGCCTGCCATGCGCCGCCTGCACGATGCATTCTTCGGGAGTCCGGAGACGACGGGGGACGGCGGATGACCCTTCCATCGCTCGCGATCATCGGGATGGGGAAGATGGGGCGGGCGGTGGCTGCGCTCGCCGAGGAACGCGGATGGCCCGTGGCCGCCACGATAACGGCGGACGAGGGTCCGCTGACGCGCGAGCGTCTGCGCGGAGCGGAGGTCGCCATCGATTTCACCGATCGCGTTGCGGCGCCGGACAACATTCGCGCGTGCATCGCGGCGGCGTGCCCGGTCGTCGTCGGGACGACCGGGTGGTATGACGCGCTTCCCGCCCTTACGGTGGACGTCGTCGAGGGCGGGGGTGCGCTCCTCTGGGCGCCGAATTTCTCGGTCGGTGCCAACATCGCGATCGAGGCGGCGGCGCATGTCGCGCGCCGCATCCGGGCGAGCGGGGCCGATTTCGACGCCCGTATCATCGAGACGCATCATGCGGCGAAGGTGGACGCGCCATCGGGGACCGCAGTGGCGTTGGAGCGGGCGGTCGCCGCGATGTGGGGCAGGGATGTCCCGGTGACGAGCATTCGCCTCGGGGCCGTACCCGGCGTGCACGAGGTCATCTTCGATGGGGCGTACGAGCAGTTGCGCGTGGAGCACGTCGTGCGCGACCGCCGGGTCTTCGCCGAGGGGGCGCTGGTGGCGGCGGCGTGGCTGGCGGCGGCGCCGCGGCGAGGAGTCTTCACAATGCACGATGTCTTGCGGGGATCCGATCCCGTGGCGGGAACATGACCGCGCCTCGGTCCGCGAAGCTCCTGACCGGATGCGGGACCGCGCTCGTGACGCCCTTTCTCCCGGACGGCGCGGTGGACGAGCGTGCGCTGCGGGCGCTGGTGGATTGGCAGATCGCCGAGTCGATCGATTTTGTGGTGCCTTGCGGGTCGACGGGGGAGGCGGCGACGCTGACGGTGGATGAACACCTCCGCGTCGTCGAGATCGTGGTCGAGCAGGCGGCGGGGCGCGTGCCGGTCGTGGCGGGCGCAGGGTCGAACGATACGCGTCGGGCCGTCGCCGTATCCCAAATGTTGGCGTCGAGCGGTGCATCGCACCTGCTGCACGTGGCGCCGATGTACAACAAGCCGCCGCAGCGCGGGCTCCTCGCGCATTTCCGGGCGATCGTGGAGGCCGTCGGCCTGCCGGTGATCGTGTACAACGTCCCGGGCCGGACCGCCGTGAACATCGAGGCGGCGACGACGCTTGCCCTCGCGGAGCTGCCGGGGATCGCCGGGATCAAGGAAGCGTCCGGCGATCTCGCGCAGATCACCGAGATCATTCGGGCGCGCCCGACGGGGTTTGCCGTGCTGTCGGGCGACGATGCGCTGACGCTCGCGGTGATCGCGGCGGGGGGGGACGGAGTGATATCGGTCACGTCGAATGCGACGCCGCGGCGCATGCGCGATCTCGTCGCTCTCGCGCGGGCCGGGGACTTCGCGCGGGCGCGGGAAATTCATCTCGCGCTGACGCCCTGGATGCGGGCGGCATTCGTCGAGACCAATCCCTTGCCGGTCAAGGCGGCGCTGCATCTCATGGGCAAGGTGGGGCCGACGCACCGGCTCCCCCTCGTGCCCCTCGCGGAGGAGCTCCTGGCGACGGTGCGATCGAGTCTCGTGGCAGCGGGAGCGCTGAGCGCGTGATGGACACGTCGGCTCTGCGCGCCTCGATCGAGGCGCTCGCGGCGACGCCGGCGGGCGCGCCGCTCCCGTCCGATGCGCGATCGGTGATCGACACGCTGCTTGCGGCGCTCGAGGCGGGGAGCATTCGGGCGGCGGAGCTGTCCGCCGACGGCCACTGGCGCGCGGTATCGTGGGTCAAGGCGGGGATCCTCGTCGGTTTTCGGGCCGGGACCCTCGTCGACTATTCCCCGCGCGATGCGCACGGGACGTACGTGCCCCCGTTTTCCTTCGTCGACAAGGACACCTTCCCCACCCGGATGTTCGCGGTTGCCGACGGGGTCCGTGTGGTCCCCGGGGGGTCCGCGGTGCGCCGGGGGGCGTACCTCGCGCCCGGCGTCGTCTGCATGCCGCCGATGTACGTCAACGTGGGGGCGTTTGTGGGGCGGGGAACGCTGATCGATTCGCACGCCCTCGTCGGCTCCTGCGCGCAGGTCGGAGAGCGCGTGCATCTGTCGGCGGGCGCGCAGATCGGGGGGGTTCTCGAGCCGGTCAACGCCGCTCCCGTCGTCGTCGAGGACGATGTCACGATCGGCGGCAACTGCGGTGTGTACGAGGGGACCGTGGTGCGCGCCCGCGCCGTGCTCGGGGCGGGGGTGATCCTTACGCGGGGGACTCCCGTGTACGATCTCGTGCGCGAGACGGTGTGGCGCGGGTCGCCCGAGCGTGCGCTCGAGATTCCAGCGGGCGCGGTCGTGGTTCCCGGTGCGCGCCGTGTCGTGTCCGGGTGGGGATCCGAGCAGGGCCTGTCGCTGCAGACGCCGGTGATCGTGAAATACCGGGACGAGAAGACGGACGCCGCGACCGCGCTCGAGGGGTGGCTTCGGTGAGCGGCGACGAATGACCGGCGCGCCGGCCGGTACGCGGGGGCGTGTTCGGCGCATTCAGGGATCGCTGCGGGTGCCCGGGGATAAGTCCGTCTCGCATCGCGCGCTCCTGTTTGCGGCGATCGCGACGGCGGGTGAGCGCTCACGCATCCGGCATATCCTCGACTCCGCGGATG
>PLLD01000100.1 GCA_003141205.1 Gemmatimonadota bacterium | reverse complement strand
AGCACGCCATCGATCACGTGGCCGCTGATGGTGACGGTCCCCGGCTGGTGCCCCGACACCGTGCGAAGTCCACCGGCGCGAGGCATCAATGCCGCGCGCGTACTGCCGGTCAACTGGACATCCAGTCCCGCATCCAGCAACACGACGGTCAGCACGGCGGCGACGGAGATGTCACTCGCCGCAAGCGTCACCCGAGCCGTCGACGGGATCAGGCTGGATTGATACACGAGCGCGAGTCCCGAGCGCTTCGCGATCGTGTCGAGCGCTTCAGCTACCAACACGCCGCGGAGATCAAGAGCAATCCGCCGCTGCAACACAGCCGCGTTCCGGACATCGACTCGCTCCCCTTCACGATCGACGCGATAGAAAACCGGGCCGCGATCGGCGAGCTGGATGGGGTGATCGAACAGCTGCCCGCTGCCCCCCTCCTGGGCGCGACCGCGTGGCGCGATCGATAGGATGCCGATCGCGGCGATCGCCGCGGCGATGTATCGACGATGGCAACGCGCCATGACCGCTCCCCTCACGTGATCAACGGGTAGTATCCGGAACCAGCACGAACCGCTTGCGTACACCTTCCACATGCGCGTGCACGATGGTGCCGAGGTCGGCGAGGATCTGATCCGCCCCCTGATTCGCCCAGGTCGCGCTCACGCGCTGGTCGCCGAGAGCGGGATCCGCGAGCGTGATATCGATGTCGTATGACCGCGCCAGATCGGGCAGCAGATCTGCGAGCCGGACATCGTGCACCGTGAAGCGCCCGTCCGCCCAGTCGAAATCGGCCGCGGCGTCGGCTGTGACCGGCTCGACCCCCCGCGCATCGGCCGCAACGATCGCGGCATCCCCGGCCTGGAGGGGTCGGTCACGATCGGCCCCCGCTGCCGCGTAGACTGACGTCACGCGCACATGCCCTTCCCGCACCGCTACGCGTGAGACCGCATCGGTCGCGTAGTCGCGGACCACGAAGGACGTGCCCAGATCCTCAGTCACCGTCCGTGCGGTACGCACAACGAAGGGGTGCGCGGCATCGTGCCACACGGAGAACAGCGCGGTACCCTCGAGTGACACGCTGCGCGTCCCACCCCTGTAACGCGGAGCCAGGGTCAGCCGACTCGCCGGTCCCAGAACGATCTGCGTGCCATCGGTGAGACGGATGACATCGCGCTCACCACGACCCGTGGCATACACCCGTCCGCCGGCCTCGGGGCTCGCGATGCGCTGCGCGAGCCGGGTGATCTCGGGGCGGAAGGCGCCCACCCCCGCCGCGAGAAGAATCGTGGCGGCGACCGCGGAACCGATCCAGGCACGTCGAGCGGGAATCGACCACGCGATGGCGTGGGTTCCGCGGGAGGAAGGGGTGGTGCGACCCACCGAGCCGGATGCCGCGCTCTCCGCCGCGCCGACCCGGGTCATCCGGACGACCAACCCCGTCCAGGCTGCGTCCACCTCATGCGGCGTCGGCATGCCCTCCGCCCGCGTCCAGACCGCCCGAAGCGCCTCCACCTGAGCAGGGCGATGGGGGTTCGCGGCGATCCACGCGTCCATCGCTGCCCGCTCGTCCGAGGAACACTCCTCGGCGAAGTAGCGGGCGAGCGCGGCCCAGTCGACCGGCTCGGTCACGCGACGGATTGCACAACTGTCATACCGGCCTGACACGTGGGGCCGGCGCATTCCCTGACATCGAGCACTTTGTCGGAACCCGAGGCGACCGGCGCCCAGGCCGGGTCGCGGCTACCTACGGCAGGAAAATGGCCAGGCTCTGCCTAAGCGTCCGGAGCGCTCGTCCCATGTGGGTCTCGACCGTCTTGACCGAGATCCCCATCCGCGCGGCAACCTGATCGTAGGTCAGGTGCTTGCTCCGATTCAGAAGGAAGATCTCGCGCCCCTTGGGGGGGAGTGCGTCGATCGCACATTGGATCGCGGCCGCCAACTCGATCTCCTCGACCCGCCGATCGACCGGCTCGACGCTGGTTTCGTCACGGATGGCGCCCCCCGCTTCCCACTTTGCGACCACCCGGCCCCGGCGGCGGAGGTTGCGAGCCCGGTTTAGCGCCCCCACATACAGATATCCACCGAGTGAGCCACGGATGTCGAGCGTGGCACGCCGCTCCCAGAGCGCGAAGAAGAGGTCCTGGATGATCTCCTCGGCCTCCGCACGGGACCCCGCGTACGGGGTGACGGCAATGCACAAGCCAGGGAACGTCGCCCGAAAGAGCTGCTGGAACGCTCCCGTGTCTCCGCTCCGAATCCCCGCGACCAGTGCACGATCGTCCATACGCGGCGCGGCCGGCGCGGCCGGTGCGGGGGATGCCTGGTGATCAGGAGCCGGTTCGGACGGATGCGAAGTCGACATCACGGCCACACAGTTATGTCGATGATCGACATCGCGCAAGGGCTGTGTCCAGCACCGATAGAGATGTCCCCATCCTTACATCAGTAAAACTGTCCCCCGTTGTTAAAGGGTTTACGAGGTTGCGCGCACCTGCGCCTTCGCCAACGCCGGGGCAATCTCCTCGAACGCCGCGAGATGTTCGTCGATATCTGCCTCCGTATGCTGAACAGAAATCGTCCACTGCTCCTCTGTCCCATACGGCAGCGCCATGACGCCCCGGTTCACCATCCCGAACCAGTAATGCCGCCAGAGATCCTCATCGACCACCATCCAATCCCGGTAGTTGCGAACTTCCCTCGGATACAGCATGAGCGCCCCATTGGCGCCCCCCATGGCCACATACGCTTGCAGGCCGACTTTCGCGATCGTCCTGCGGTATCCGTTGGCGAGCTTCGCGCCGAGCTTGTCCACGTGCGCGTAGTTCCCGCGCGTCAGCACGTCACGAAACGTCGCCAGCCCCGCCGCCATCGCAACCGGGTTGCTGTTGTACGTCCCCCCATGGAACACCTTGCGCTGCGCGATGAGAGCCATGGCCTCGCGGCTCGCGCCGAACGCCGCGATCGGCAAGCCACCACCGATCGACTTCCCCAGGCAGATCATATCCGGCTTCACCCCGAAGTATTCCGACGCCCCTCCCCACGCGAGCTTCCCCCCGGTCTTGATCTCGTCGAAGATCAGGAACGCGCCGTGCTTGGTGCACAGGTCCCGTAGCCCCTCCAGAAACCCGGGTTGCGGAATGCAGAGCCCCACGTTCATCATGATGGGTTCGAGAATGATCGCGGCGATGCCGCTCGGATTCTGCGTGAAGCGAAGCTCGACACTGGCCAGATCGTTGAACGTCGCCACGACGGTGTTGGCACGGCTCCCCTCCGGCACTCCCAAGCCGCCGGGAACGGCCGTTGGAGCATTGATATCGCCAAAGTCAGGCGCCTTGGGTTTCATGCTGACCAGCACCGATTCGTGCAGGCCGTGATACCCCCCCTCGAACTTGATGATCTTCTCGCGTCCCGTCGCCGCGCGGGCCAGGCGAATCGCGTGCATCGTGGCTTCTGTCCCGCTGTTGCTGAACCGAAGCATCTCGATCGGAAAGCGGGCGCAAATCTCTTCCGAGAGCTCCCACTCCAGGTCATGCGGCATACCGAACATCGTTCCGGTGCTCAACCGCTCCCCGACGGCCTGCATAACCGCCGGGTGACAGTGCCCCGCGATGAGCGCCCCGACGCAGAGATTGAAGTCGATGTAATCGTTCCCGTCGAGATCCCGGAAATGAGAGCCAGAGGCTTCCTTGACAAAGATCGGGTACGGATCGTACGCGCGATAGTTACTGGATACCCCAAGCGGCAACCGCTTCAAATTGAGCTTATGGGATGCCGCGGACTTCGGGGTACGGCGTTGGTACGTGTCCAGTTCTTTTTGTAATTCAGGATACATATGTGATCGAGAGCTAAGTGTGATCGGGCCGCGTAACAAATTGGGGATTACTGATGCGAAGTTTTGCCTCCACCGACGTCAGCGTCGATGCCATGACTGCGCGGCGCCAAGGGCCACGGTCCGCCTCCCCCTGACGAATACGCCGCGCGAGCTCCAGCCGCCCCGTGCGGGCGCGGCTCTCCTCGTCACCGTCCGACGACGACTGTGTACCAAGCAGGGCTTGCAGCCGCTGGCCTTCATCTTCGGCGAGCGCCGAACCCGCGTTGAGTTCCCGCTGCACGATCGCCAGCGTGTTGGCCGCAACCAGCGTCCGGAACCGAAGGCGCTGATCCGCCTGCACCGGAAGCACTTCCTGCTCCAGGAAATGCTTCACCGCTGCGATGAGCTCGGTAGCAGTCGGCCGATCTTGCACGTGTGCTATTCTCCTGCTTCCGACAGGAGGTGCAGCGTCTCCCACTCCATCTCCGCCGCCACACGGCCGAGCGCGGCAAGCTCCACACTCACGGTGTCGCCGCGCAGATGGCGGCCTGCCTGCGAGAGCGTGACGATTCCCCATTTCAGGTTGCCAAAGATCTCCCAGTACCGCAACCGCTCGAGCGTCACATCGTGGCCTCCGGCGACACGATGCAGCTCCAGGAGCTGCTCGCGCGGCACGATGCCGCCCGCAGCGAGCCGGTCGCTCCCGAATCGCCAAGCACGCACGCAGAACCATCCCAGATCCTCGTCGGGGTCCCCCGCGTGCGCCAACTCCCAATCCAGGATGCTGCGCAACCCTTCCGGGCCGACAACGAAGTTGCCCATCCGAAAATCACCGTGCACGAGCGCGGTCCGTTCTAGTGGCGGCGCATGCGCCCGCAGCCATCGCAACCCTAACTCGAACGCCGGGTGCCCCTCCCCACAAGCGTCGAGATCGCGCTCGAGGGCGGCCACCAGGTCGAGCGCCGTCTGCGGCGCGCCCAAGAATGGGAACTGCGTGGGGTCAATGGCGTGGAGATCGACGAGCGCGCGCATCGCCTGACCGGGCAGTACGGCGCGTGCCTGCGCGTACGCAGCATCCCGCACCAGCCGCCGGCCGATCGTCTCCCCTGGGACGTAGTCCATGAAGAACGCGTTGCGTCCTTCGAGCCGCAGCGGTCCGTAGAACACACGGGGCACAGGAACGCAGGCCTCGTGCGCCGCCTGCATCAACGCGTATTCCTCGACGCGCGTACGCGCCAGCGTACTGAGTGCGCCGTCCATGTCGCGCCGCAGTACCACATCGCGCTCACCATCGCCGTCGTTGCCAACACCGACGAGCCACACCTCCTGCGACGCCCCTCCCGCAAGACGCCGCAGGGATCGGACCTGCATACCGCGCGCGCCAAGAAATGTCTCAACCTCGTCTCTGAGACTCAAGCGACCGACCCAGACCTCCGAAACAGCCGGGCGGCGATCGCCATCCGGTGGACCTCGGAGGGCCCGTCATAGATGCGGAAGGGGCGAGACTCGCGCAGGAACGTGGCGAGCGGGATGTCATTGGACACGCCCAGCGAGCCGCACACCTGCACCGCCCGGTCCACCGCCCGAAAGACCGCCTCGGCGACGAATGTTTTCGCCATCGACGACTCGTGGCGCGCACGCTCCCCGCGATCGAGCAGCCACGCCGTATGCCAGATCATCAGCCGGGCGGCGTGCAGCTCGATCTCCGTATCGGCGAGCTGAAACGCCACCCCCTGGTGCTCGCTCAGCCGCCGCCCAAACGCAGTACGCTCCGCGGCGTATCCGACGGCGATCTCGTGCGCGCGTGTAGCGACGCCCAGCCACCGCATGCAATGCGTCAGGCGCGCGGGGGCAAGCCTAAGCTGCGCGTACCGAAAGCCTTCATCCACCTCGCCCAGCATGGCGGCATCATCGACCTGGCACTCCTCGAACATCACGACGCAGTGGCCGCCGGGTGTCATGTGATCCAGCGTCTCGATGCGGCGCTCCACCTTCATGCCGGGGTTGTCCGCGTCCACCAGGAACATCGTGGCGCCTCGCCGGCCGGTCGGATCATCAGACGTGCGTGCCATGCAGATCGCGAAGGCCGCCCCCTCGGCGCCGCTGATGAACCATTTCTTGCCGTGAATGCTCCACCCCTCTGCCGTCTTGCGCGCACGCGTCCGCAACATCGACGGGTCACTCCCCGCACCCGGCGGCGGTTCGGTCATCGCAAAGCACGAGCGAACCGTCCCCTCCGCAAGTGGTTTCAGATAGCGCTCGTGCTGCTCAGCGGTGCCGACCTCGCGCAGCAGGTGCATGTTCCCTTCATCCGGCGCGGCGCCATTGATGGCCAACGGGCCGAGCAGACTCCGCCCCGCGGCTTCGAAGACTACGGCAATCGAGCGCCAATCCAGTTCCAAGCCGCCATAGCGTCGCGGCAAATGGGGGCCATAAATGCCGGCGGCGCGGGCTTTCGCCCGCACCGCTGCGATCGTCTCTGGGTCAGGCGGCCCGGCACCACCGGTGACCTCCAGCGGAAGGAGCTCGCGGTCCACAAAGGCGCGCACACGATCGCGGAGCGCGCGCACGTCCTGCGGAATCTCAAACTCAATCACAAGAGATCACCATTGAACGCCACACCTAGTGCGGCAGCCTCGCCGGCTCCAGCAACCGTACAGATTTGAGCGCCGCGATTCGCTCTTCGGCCAGCCGGTCGGCAGCGGCGTAATACGGAATATGGTCACGCTCGGCCAACCGGAAGACTTCCTCGGTCCGCTCGTAGATCTTGCGGACGTTCGCCCACGCCCGCTCTTCCTGGAAGCCACCCTTGCGCAACCGGTCGGTGTCAAAGATGGTCCCACCTGAGTTCGCGACGTAGTCGACGGCGTAGACAATCCCGCGGCGCTCGAGCTCGTCGCCATGCCGCTCCTCAGCGAGAATGTTGTTGGCCGCGCCGGCGACAACCTTCGCCTTGAGCTGCGGAAGAGTTTCGTCGTTGATGACCGCGCCCAGGGCATAGGGAGCAAAGATATCGACGTCCTGCTTGTAGATGTCTTTCGGATCCACCGCCTTGACGCCATACTTGGCGATCGCGTGGTCAACTTTCTGCTGGTCGATGTCCGCGACGATGAGTTTCGCCCCGTCCTCGGCGAGCAGACGCAGCGCGTTGTGGCCGACCGCGCCCAAGCCTTGGAGCGCGATCGTGCGCCCCTTCAGACTGTCTGTCCCCCAGACGTGCTTGGCGCATGCCTTCGTCGCGACCACAGCCCCTAACGCCGTCGCGGGCGAGATATCGCCGGCGCCGCCACAGTGCTTGGGCAATGTGACCACATGATTGGTCTCGGTGAAGATCATCTCCATGTCAGCCAGCGTCGTGCCGACATCCTCGCCGGTGATGTACTCGCCGCCGAGCTGATCGACGAAACGCCCGAACGCGCGCAAGAGCGCTTCGCTCTTGTCCTTCTTGGGGTCGCCGATGATGACCGCTTTCCCGCCGCCCAGGTTCACACCCGCCGCGGCATACTTGTAGGTCATCCCGCGGGAGAGGCGCAACGCATCGAAGATCGCCTCCTCGTCCGTGGCGTATGGCCACATCCGCAAGCCGCCCGTCGCGGGGCCCAGGTGCGTCGAGTGAATGGCGATGATGGCGCGGAGGCCGCTCTGCGAATCGTTGCACATGACCACCTTCTTGTAGTCATAGCGGCGCATGTAGTCGAGAATTCGTGCAGACACTGAAAGGTCCCCGAAAAGGAGGATGCTGAGCGACTATTGGGCGGTGTAGCCGCCGTCAACAAAAAGGACTTCACCCGTGACGTACGAGGAAGCGTTGGAGGCGAGGAAGAGCACCGGACCGATCAGCTCCTCGGGGCGTCCGCGCCGCGCCATGGGGGTGAAGGCAATGACGTGCTTCTGCTTCTCCGAACGGGCGTGCTCGTCGGTGGCGCCTTGCATCACGTTTTCGAAGTAGCCCGGGGCAATGGCGTTCACGCGTATACCCCGCTCGGCCCACTCGACCGCCATGACTCGCGTGAGCTGGTTGACTCCGCCCTTCGCCGCGGAATAGGACGTCAGGCCGCGCACCCCGATCACCGAACAAATCGAGGAGATGTTGATGATCGATCCGCCGCTCCGCTGCGCGAACATCTGGCGGGCGGCAATCTGAGAGCAGAGGAAATAGCCTTTGAGGTTGATGCTGATGACCTGATCCCACGCCTCGTCCGTCACGTCCTCCGCCGGACCGATGATGTCGATGCCGGCATTGTTGACCATCACATCGACGCGGCCGAATTTCGCGACCGTCTCATCGATGAGCCGCTGGCAATTCGCGCGATTCCTGATGTCAACGATAGTCCACGCGGCGTTGCCGCCGTTCTTGGAGATCTCCGCCGCTACGCGCTCGACGTTTGCCTGCGTCTGGGCACAGATCATCACGGAAGCGCCCGCGGCCGCAAGACCGTGAGCCATGGTCTCCCCCAACCCTCGGCCGGAGCCGGTGACGATGGCGACCTTGTTGGAGAGATCAAAGAGCTTCGAAACCGAGCTTTTGTCAGCCATTCATGCCACCCCCGTTGTCGTCAGCGGAAAAGAGAGAAGGATCGCAGAGTGCCTCTGTGAGGGCATCTAGGAACCCCGCGAGGTGAACGCCATCGTTGACCCGATGATCCGTCGCAACGGAGATCGGCAGGACGGGCCGAACGACGGCGGCGCCGTCAACGGCCAGCACACTCTGCTGAATTCTCCCGAAGCCCACAATGGCGACATCGGGCGCGCGGATAATCGGCGTTCCCAACCACGTCCCGTAAGTGCCGAAGTTCGTGATCGTGAACGTCCCGTCGGACAGGTCGCTGAGCGACAGCACTTGCTTCCGTGCCCGATCGATCAACGAGTCGAGCGCCCGCGCGATGTCCAGCACCGATTTGCTCTCGACGTTGTGTAGCACGGGGACGATCAGGCCGGCCTCGCTTGCCGTGGCGATCCCAATGTTGCAGTGACGGCGATAGATGACTTCTTCGCGGTCCAGATCGAGCCGGGCATTGAAGCTCGGGTGTTTTGTCAGGGCGACGGACGCGGCCTTGACGAAGAACGGCAAAAAGGTGAGGTGGACACCCTCACGCTCGGCGGCGGCGCGATGGGCGTCACGAGCCTGCTGCAGCCGTGTCGCGTCGATCTGCCGGAACTCGACGATGTGTGGGATCTCGTGCCACGCCGCCGCCGTCGAACGCGCGGTGGCGAGCCGGGTCCGGTTCAGCGCGACGCGCTCCTCATCACCCTGGCCCGGGCGGCGCCCATCCTGCGATTGCGGGGGAGCCATCCCGCCGGCCGCGTTCCCGGCCGCCGCTCGCCGAACGTCCTCATCCAGGATGCGGCCGTTCGGGCCGGACCCGGACACCCGCGCCAGATCGACGTTGAGCTGCTGAGCCAGACGCCGCGTGCTTGGAGCCGCGCCCACGACCGGAGCTTGAGCGGTCTGTCCCGAATCCTGGAACACCGCTTGCGCCGGCGCTTTCGCCGCCGGCTCGGCACTGCTCGGCGCCAGCTTTTCGGCGGCTCTACGTGGCGCTTCGATCCGGGCGAGTAGTGTACCCACCGTCACGGTCGCGCCGGCCGGCACCACCTGTTCGCGGAGAATGCCGGACGTGGGCGCAGGCAGCTCGACCGTCGCCTTGTCCGTGGAGATCAAGACGATCGTCTGGTCCTCCGTCACGGCTTGCCCCGGAGTGACGACCCACTCGACAATTTGCGCTTCTACAAGTCCTTCCCCGACATCGGGCAAGATCACATCGACCAGCGTTGTCTCGCTCATTGGCCTTGTGCCGTTCTCCGCGCGGCCGCGACCACGCGATCGACACCCGGCAGGTACATCTGCTCGGCTCCCGCCAACGGATACGGGGCATCCGGCCCAGTCACACGCTCGATCGGAGCCTGTAGCGAATAGAACGCCTCACGAGCTAGAGTCGCCGCGATCTCGGCGCCGAACCCTGCCGTGAGGGGAGCTTCGTGAACAATGACGCATCGGCCCGTGCTTTCCACGGCCGCGACGATCCCGCCAACGTCGAGCGGGAGCAAGGAGCGAATATCCACCACCGTGGCCTCGATCCCCTCCGTCGCGAGCGCCTCCGCCGCCCGGAGTGCGACATTGACAGCCGAGCTCCAACCGATCAAGGTGATGTCGTTCCCTTGGCGGACCACGTTGGCCTTGCTGAAGTCGACCGTGTAGGCTGACGACGGAACGTCGCCCTTGATCGATCGGTAGCCGTGCAGGGGCTCGCAGAACAAGACTGGATCGGGATCCCGGATGGCCGCGAGTAGCATCCCTTTCGCGTCGTACGGGTTCGACGGCGCAATAACCTTCAGCCCCTGCGCTTGCGCGAATTGACACTCCACCGCATCCGAATGGAGCTCGGGTGTTCTGACGCCACCGCCGAACGGCGCGCGGATCACCATGCTCGCCGCGAACCGCCCACGCGAGCGGTGTCGCATGCGAGCCACCTGCGAGACGATTTGATGAAACGCCTGGCGAGCGAACCCCAGGAACTGGATCTCGGCGACAGGCCTGAGCCCCGACAGCGCCAAGCCAAGCGCGGATCCGATGATCGCGCCTTCGGCCAGCGGCATGTCGATGACTCGCTCGCCGCCAAATTGGGCGTACAGGCCGTCCGTCGCACGGAAAATACCGCCGAACTTGCCGATATCCTGGCCCAGCAGAATGACGCGGTCATCCGCGGCCATTTCCGTACCGAGGGCATCCCGGATGGCTTCGAGGATGTTCATGACACTCATGAGAGCTATCCGTTTGCCGGCCCTGTCGCCGGCATTTCGTACTCCCGCAGCTGCCGAGCTTGCCGTTCCGTCAGCTCGGCGTAGGTGTGGAGAAAGAGGTCCTCCGCCGTCGGCGGCGCCACCGCGCGAGCCGCGGCAAAGGCAGCATCGATGGTTTGGGAGATCTCCTCCTGAGCCTTGGCCGCGATGCTCTCGTTCCATCGCCCGCAGGCGGCAAGATACCGCTGCACCCGGAGGATCGGATCGCGGTCGCGCCAACTGTCGAGAACTTCCTCGGCGACGTAGCGCGTTGGATCATCGGCCGTGTTGTGCGCGCCAAGACGATAAGTCTGGGACTCGATCAATGTCGGACCACCCCCTGCCCGGGCGCGCTCGACCGCGGCTCTGGTCGCCGCATAGACGGCGAGCAGGTCGTTCCCATCGACAACGACGCCATCGAATCCATACCCCGGGGCACGCTCGGCGAACGTGCGCGCCGCCGTTTGCCGCGACCGCGGTGTCGAGATGGCCCAGCCGTTGTTCTGCAGAAAGAAGATGACTGGCGCCTTGACGACGCCCGCCAGATTGCACGCCTCGTGGAAATCGCCCTCCGACGATGCCCCATCACCGAAGTAGACCAGCACGACCGCATCGAGCCCCTGCAGCCGCAGCCCCCAGGCAAGACCGACCGCGTGCGGCAGCTGCGCCGCTATCGAGATCTGAATGGGGAGAAGCCGGACACCCTCGGGGATGTACCCCCCCGCGGGGTGGCCACTGAAATACAATATGAAGCTCTCCAGCGGGAGGCCATGATTGACGAGCGCCGGCAGCTCTCGATATTGCGGAACGATCCAGTCGCGGGCTGGATCCAGTGCGAGGGCGGAGCCCACGACTGACGCTTCCTGCCCCCGCACCGCGGAGAACGTCCCGAAGCGACCCTGGCGCTGGAGGCTCGTCCCCTTGTCGTCAAAGGCACGGGACAGCATCATAAGCCACAGCGCGCTGAGCATCTGCTCATCGTCCATCGGGGGGACGCTCCCTCCCCCTCCGGTCAACGTGCCGTCGACCTCCAACAACCGCACCGGCGCGACGGGGTCGCCGCGATAAGGAAATTGCGAGATCACCGGAGTGCTCATCGCACACAGTGTACTATATAGTATGTCTCTCGTATTGGTGAATATTGATAATGCTAAGAGGGGAGGGTTCCGCCTCCCTCTTCAAGCATCTGTGGCCGATCAACTAACGTTCGAATAAGCTCGGGAATTACGATGGCTCGACACGACGTGCGGAACAAGACTCGCTACTGGTGCAACCCACGCGTCCCAGGGGTGAGTCTCCTGCGGGCGGAGTTCACGACGTATCAATACGTGCCGCATATCCACGACACGTACGTGCTTGCCGCGACGGAAGCCGGCGGCGCATCGATCATGAGCCGTGGACGGACGGTTGACGCGTTTCCGTCCACCGTCTTTCTGGCCAATCCGATGGAACCACAGGCCGCGTCGATGCATCAGAGCGGGCCGTGGCGTTACCGAGCGTTGTATGTCTCGGACAGCGCAGCCTTGGACATCGCCCGCGCGCTCGGCCTTGATCAGCTGCCCTATTTTGTCACGTCCCTCTGCACCAACACGGCTATCGCGGAGGCGATCATTGCACTACATCGCTCTCTCGAAGAGACGACAGGAGAAGGGGAACAGACAGATACACACATACGTTTGATCGATACCATGGGCGCCCTCATCGAGCATTACAGCACCGTGCGATGCTCCGCCATTACAGCTAGCAACGACGTGGTGAGGCGCGTCATCGACGTGATGCGCGACAGCTACGCCGACCGGCTCCGGCTCGAGGAGTTGAGCGCCCCGGTCGGGATGAGCCCCTTCCAGCTCATCACCCTGTTCAAGCGCACCGTGGGGATGACGCCCTACACCTACCTCACCCAAGTCCGGCTTCGCGAGGCGCGGCGGTACCTCCTGTCCGGCCATGCCATTGCGTATGTCGCAGCGGCGTCAGGGTTTTATGATCAGAGCGCTTTCACCCGGCATTTCAAACGGTCCTATGGGATTACGCCGCTGCAATTCGCGGCAGCGGCCCGCGCGCGCTGATCCGTCCCCTCCCCCTCAGCCGGGTACCCGGCGGCGGCTCCGCCACCGCCCGCGGTGCACTCCAGGTTCGCCCCCCTTCCGTCGACCGTGACGCCAGCACGCCGGACTATATCGCGTCCGCCAAGCTGGTAAAGTTGAAGTCACGGACCTTCACCGGCGGCAGCACGAATTCCGCCCTCGACGAGATGGGGACGAGTCCGGGGATCCCCACCTGCTCGAGGTTGTTGAGGAAGAAGAAGGGCGACTCCGTGAA
>PLLD01000203.1 GCA_003141205.1 Gemmatimonadota bacterium | reverse complement strand
CACGCAGCGCTCTTCCGCATCCATGACGTAGATCGTCAGGCCCACGCGCGCCGACTCCCGCACGACGTCGTATTCGATGTCGACGCGAAAGGGCACATCCGTCGTGAGGTCGCGCAGCGGGTGGCCCTCGGTCGTCCGCGCCGCGACCCGCCGAAGCCGAACGAGATCGCTGTGCGGAGCGTCCGCGGCGACGCCCCATTCACGCGCGAGCACGGCCGCGTCCGACTCGGCCAGGTACCGGTCCACGACATCGGGGGCGCAGCCATCCGCGACCACGCGCCCTGCATCGAGGCGCAGCGCGCGCGGACACAGTGCCCGAACGGCCGGGAGATTGTGGCTCACGAACAGAACCGTACGCCCGTCCTCGCTCACCCGTCGCATCCGTCCAAGGCATTTCTTCTGAAACTCGGCGTCACCGACCGCCAGCACCTCATCGATGAGCAACACCTCGGGCTCGAGGTGCGCCGCGATCGCGAACGCGAGGCGGAGATACATGCCGCTCGAGTAGCGCTTTACCGGTGTGTCGATGAAGGCGGCCACACCGGCAAACTCGACGATCTCGTCGAATCGGCTCCGAACGGCGCGCCGATCCATGCCGAGCATGGCCGCACTCAGGAAGACGTTGTCCCGTCCCGTCAGGTCCGGATGAAAGCCGGTGCCGATCTCGAGCAGCGAGCCGACGCGCCCGCGCACCGTGGCCCACCCCGCGCTTGGCTCCGTAATGCGCGAGAGGATCTTGAGCAACGTGCTCTTCCCGGCACCATTCCTCCCGATCACACCGACGACTTCCCCCGGCGCAATCTCGAACGACACGTCGCGCAGCGCCCAGAGCGTCGCGCCGTTCTCCTCCCGCGGGCGGGTCCCCCGCCGAATGGCCTGAGCGATGACGTCGCGCAGGGAATCGGCCGGCCGCGGCGCGGCGCCGAGGCGGTAGCGCTTGCCCAGGGCGTAGGTCGTGATGGCGGCGACCGTCACGGCGCCGGCCTCCTCATACGATGTCGGCGAACACGCGCTCGGTGCGCTGAAAATAGCCCGCGCCGGCCGCGCACAGGGCGCCGGCGGCGAGCGTCGAAATGCCGAGAGCCGCCCAATCGACCGGCCGTCCCACGAGTACCGCGCGGAAGGCGGCGAGCGTGCCCGCGAGGGGGTTGAGCGCGTAGAGCCACCGCGCGTCCGACGGGACCCGCGACAGCGGGTACACGACCGGCGACGCGTACAGCCACAGCATCGTCAGCAGGGGCGTGAGGTGCTTCACATCCCGGTACCGAACGGTCAGAGCGGCGAGCCCGCATCCCGCGCCCGCGGCGATGATCGTGAAAACGACCACCAGCGCCGGCACGAGCACCAGCGCGATGGGCAGCGGGCGCAGCCCCGTCGCCAGGACGGCGACCAGGAGCACGAGGAAGGCGACCGCACAATCCACGAGGCCAGCCCCCGCCGCGGCCAGCGGAATCACGAGGCGCGGAAAATACACCTTCGTGATGACGTGCGCGTTGTTGAGGAGGCTGGCACCGGCCGTCGCCACCGTGCCGGAGACGTACATCCACGGAACCAGCGCGGCGAGCGCGAACATCGGGTAGGGGACGCCATCGGATGGCACGTGGCCGATCCGCGCGAAGACGATGGTGAACAGCGCCGCCGCCGCGGTGGGTTGAGCGATCGCCCACGCCGCGCCGAGCAGCGTGTGCGCGTAGCGCACCTTGACGTCCCGCCAGATGAGAAAGAGGACTAGCTCGCGATAGGCCCAGACCTCACCCCATCCCCGACCGGCCGACCGCGCGTCCGCCGATATCAGGACGGTCCGCTCGATCCCCGCCGCGCTCATCGCGGGCCCGCTGCCGCCTCGATGGAGCGGGGTGCTGCGGGCGCGGCGTCGGCGACGAGCCACATGCCGCAGAGCGCGAAAACCGCACACAGGGCGTACAGCGCAAGCACCGCGGTGCGAGGGGAGTGCCCCCGGGCGAGGAGGCGGTCGAGCAGCCGGTGGTGGATGTGCGCGCGGTCGCCCGAGAAGATCGGCCGACGCTGGGCGAGCCGCCGCGCCACCGCGAGGGAGGTATCCAGCAGCGGCAATCCCAGAACCACGATCGGGACGGCGCAGGCCATGGCCGTGGGCGCCGCCGACGCCGCCGCCTGCGTCGAGAGCAGACCGACGCCGCCCAGCATGAAGCCCAGAAACAGACTTCCCGAATCGCCCAGGAAGATCGTCGCCGGGTAGAAATTGAAACGCAGAAAACCCAGCGTCGCGCCCGCGAGCGCGATGCTCATCAGCGCGGCATCGGGGCGGCCATTCGCGCGGGCGAAAATGAAGAGCGCCGCAAGCGCGAAGAGCGCCGCCCCGGAGGCGAGCCCGTCCAGGCCGTCGATGAGATTGAGCGCATTCGTCATCCCGACGAGCCACGCGACGGTGAGCACGGTGCTCAGCGCGACGCCGACATGTACCAGACCGAACCCCGGGAGCTGCAGCGTCGTCAGCCGGACGCCCGCCCCACATACGAGCAGAA
>PLLD01000092.1 GCA_003141205.1 Gemmatimonadota bacterium | reverse complement strand
CATCTGCCACCGGTGCGCGCCGGTGCGGGAATCGAGTGCGTACAGGATGTCGTTGTGGCCGCCAAAGACGAGGTTGCCGGAGGTGGCGAGGAGGCCTCCCATGGCCGGGGCCGTCAACTCGGGAAGCGGGGCGCGCCAGCGCGTCGCACCCGTGCTCGCGTCGAGCGCCACGATGGAGAAATGCTTTACTTCGCCGGGGATGGCCTCGGATCGCCCGCCCATGTAGAGACCGTCGTCGCGCTCCAGCACCGGCTCGCGAATGAAGATGTCCCCGCCGTCGCGAACCCCAATGAAGAACAGCTCGTGGACGGGGTCGAAGCTGGGGGACCACCAGTTCGTCGCGCCGTCGTCGCTCGGGTACACGGTCACGCCCTCGGGCGTCGCTTCGCTCGTACGGAGGACGACCGGTCGACCGGCGGAGTCGAAGCCGGCGTTCCATGTCTGCCGCGTAAAGGCCGACGCGTGCACGAATCGCGAATGGTCCCGATCCAGGACGTAGAAGAAGCCGTTTCGGTTCGCCCAGAGCAGGAGCTTGCCGGGGCGCCCGCCCAATCGGTCGATGAGTACGGGAACCTGCGCGGCATCCCAGTCGTGGCTGTCGTTCGGCGAGAACTGGTACGACCACTTGAGGGCACCCGTTCGGGCGTCCAGCGCGATCATGCTGTTGGTGTAGAGGTTGGCACCCCGGCGATACTCCGCGTTGTAGGCGGCTCCCGGATTGCCCACCCCCCAATACAGCGTCTGCCTCGCGGGATCGTACGACCCGGTCAGCCAGGTCGGCCCGCCGCCCCGCGCCAGCGCCTCGCGCGGCCAGGTGGCGGCCGCCGCATCGCTCGAGTCGGGAATGGTCCAGAAGCGCCACACGCGTGCCCCCGTGGCAGCGTCGTATGCATCCAGATGCCCGCGCACGCCATAGTCCCCGCCGCCGATACCAACGATCAGTTTTCCGTCGACGGCCAACGGCGCGCCCGTCACACTGACGGCATGCGCCGCGTCGTCGACCACGACGTCCCAGACCGGCCGGCCGGTGGTGATATTCAGGGCGATCAGATGCGCGTCGAGCGTCCCGACGAAAACGCGCGACCCCCACACGGCGGCTCCGCGGTTGATCAGGCCGCAACAGAGCTTGAGATCGCTCGGCAGCGCACGGTGATAGCGCCACAACAGGCGTCCCGTGTCGACGTCGAGGGCCCAGACGTTCTCGCGATCGGTGACGATCATGACGCTGCCGACGACGAGCGGCGTCGTCTCATTATGGTCGGTCGCGTCGGGCAGCTGATACAGCCACTCGACGCGGAGCCGATCGATCGTTCGCCCGGTGATGTCGCTGAGCCGCGCGTAGCGCTGGCCGGTGTAGTCGCCCGAATACGTGAGCCAGTTGCGTCCGCCGGGGTTCCCCGTCTCGAGGAATGTGCGCGTATCGACGGGCAGGTCGGCCGGAATGGCCGGTGTCGCGGTGTCGGCCGTCAATCGTTGCGCCTGCAGGTCCCTGAGATAAGCGACGACGGTCCACGCCTGCATGCGCGTGAGGCGCGTCGGCACCATCGGGGTCTGCGGAATGCCGCGCGCGATCGTTTGATAGAGCTGCCAGTCGGTGCGCCCATGTTCGAGGGGGCGGCCCACGAGATCCGGTCCGGCTCGACCGCGCGCATCGGGGCCATGACAGGAGGCGCACGCGTGCTCGAAAAGCGCGCGCCCCGCGGATGCTCCCGCGGCGTCCAGCGGGACGGCGCGGATCGCGATCTGCGCGCTGCGCGTGGCGGCCAGGAGTCGCAGGTCGAAGTGCGAGGGGCCCATGATCAAGCGCAGGTCGCCCCGCGAGACGTCCGGGAGTGCGCCCTCGGCCCACAGCGCGAGGAGCTTGAGGCGGACGCGCACCTTGCGAGATGCCAGCGCTCCCACGACGACCAGCGCGACGAGCGCCAGAGCCGCGATGCGCGCTTTCCGGGACGACGAGGGGGGGGGCAGTGTCAGATGCGGGAGCGGCCGCGAGGCTTGGGAGGGAGCTCGAGAAGTTGCACGGTCGGCGACCTGGTCGACCTGATGACGCGCGGGGGTGGGCCAGCGTTGCCAAAGCGGGGCATTCGGGTACGCATTCGGGTACTATGATAACCCCGGACCGGATGACCTACGACGCGACAACACGGAGCACGACAATGGGGTTTTTCTCAGAGATACACGGGTATTGGCTCTGGTACGTGTGGGCGGTGATCGCTGCCGTCGTCGTCGTCGGCTACGTCCGCGTCCGGCATCGGATCGACCGCGCCGAGACTGCGCCCGACCCGGCGCAGGAAGAAGCGAGAAAGCGGCACGCGGACGAGCACGAGAAGCGGAAGCACACCGGGGTGGAGTAGGCGTCCTCCGTCCCGCCCCGCACCATGACCCCGACTCAGGGAATGCGCGCGCTGACGACGGGGACCATCCACACCGCGTAGCCGAGCGGATCGCGGATGTTGGCGATCATCTGATCGAAGTAGGCGACGGCGTCCTCGCGCGCAATCGGCGTCAGCTCACCGATCGACTCCACGTAGCCGTCGCGCCAGGCTTCGATGATCGCCGCAAATGTCGCGCGCGGCACGCGCACCGTGTCGACGACGACGTAGTCGACGCGGATGTCCTCGAGATGGAGGGCGGCCAGAATGCCATACGTGTTGCGACCCATGAAGAGATCGGTCTGCGTCGCGGCCCCGAAATTCGGGGCCACCTGATGCCAGAACACTCCCGGGTCGAGCGCGCCGCGCTGGAAGTGCAGCATCCCGTAGTCCTCCGGGATGAGGTGCAGGTACCCGCCGCGGCGGGTCACTCGCGCGAGCTCTGCGATGACTCGATCGGGGTGCGGGATGGAATGCAGGACGTGACGGCACACGGTGAGATCGAAGCTGCCATCGGCGGCACCCAGGGCAAAGACACTCTGGTGCTCAAAGGAAACGCGAGCTGCGAATTTTGCGGAGCGAGACCGTGCGTGCTCGAGATGCGCATCGATGATGTCGACGCCGAGCAGCCGGGCGCCGGGAAAGAGCTCGGCTAGCCGCCAGGTCGCCTCACCCGTGCCGCACCCGGCGTCGAGTATACGAGGGTCTGGCGGCAGAGCGTAGCGCCGGAGCAGCGGGATCTCCTGCGGCCAGATGGCCCGCGCCTGGGCGTCCAGGTTGCGCACCATGGACTCGTCGGCCATCTGCTTGGCTTGCGGATTGAGATCCGTCGCCCCCGGCGCCCCCGGTGCATCCGGCGGGGTGGTGCGCGGGCGCGCACCGCTCGCCGCGGTGGATTCAGTGGCGTTAGCCAGCGCGGTAAAGGCGCTCGCCGACAGACTATAGTCGACCCACGTCTCGTCCCGCGTCGCGCCGAGCCGCTCGTAAAAGCGCATGCTATCGGCGTTCCACCGGGCGACCTGCCACTTGATCGCCCCGCAACCGTGCGCCACCGCGTCGCGGGCCACGGCCCGCATGAGCGCGTCCCCCACGCCCCGATTCCGGGCCGGCGGCGTTACAAACAGCTCCTTCACGAAGAGCGTCGGCCGGGCGACCGCCGTGTAGGGGATCAGATAGTAGACAACCATCCCCACGAGCGGGCCATCGTCCCGCTGTGCGACGAGGCAGGTAAAGTCGGGCGGGGAGCGGTCGAACCCCTGCTCGCGCACGACGGCTTCCGTGACGGCGAAGACGTCGATGTATTTCTCGAACTCCGCGAGCGCCCGCATGAGCGGCAGCAACGCGGGGATGTCGGCTTGCTTGGCTCGGCGGATCCGCATGGCGTACCTCGGTAGGGGCTGGAGCTCGGCCGGGAACTCGGGGTGCGGCTTCGGCATACGCTACGGCAGGATCGCCATCTCCGCGACTGCCTTCACAGGAACCGTCCCCATGCCGTCTGCACAGTCCGCTCGCTCGACTCTGGTTGCGTGCGCCGCCTTCGCCGGGGCCCTCCTGGCTGGAACGAGCGCCGCGGCCCTGCCCCTCGTCGCGGTGCCGGCTCACCCGCGTGACTCCGCTCCCGTCCCGGCCAACCAGGAGGTCGTCGTGCTCTCCGGCGGCTGCTTCTGGGGTATCCAGGCCGTCTTCGAGCATGTGCGCGGGGTGACCGGCGCGGTGTCCGGCTACACCGGCGGCGCCGCCCGCACCGCGTCGTACGACGAGGTAAGTACGGGAACCACCGGGCATGCGGAGTCCGTCCGCGTCACATTCGACCCCTCGCAGATCTCCTTCGGCGAGATCCTGCACGTGTTCTTCGCCGTCGCCCACGATCCTACGGAGCTCGATCGCCAGGGGCCGGACGACGGATCGCAATACCGCTCCGCGATCTGGTATACGTCGCCCGAGCAGCAACGCGTGGCCACGGCGTACATCGCGCAGCTCACCACGGCCACGACATTCCGCCGGCCGATCGTGACGCAGGTGTCCCCGCTGCAGGGCTTCTACCCCGCGGAGTCGTACCACCAGGACTATGCGGAGCACCACCCCGACGCGGCGTACATCGCGATCAACGACCGGCCCAAGGTCGACCACCTGCGCACGCTGCTGCCAGCCCTCTACCGCGAGACGCCCGTCCTCACGACCGCGCGCGCAGGATCGTAGCGCGGTCGGCACCGAGGGGGAGGGGGGGACGCCGCGACGCGTCCTACCATTCGCGGCGCCATGTCGCGACTATACGGGGCGCATGCCTGCCGTGTCTTGGGGTCACCGCGAGATCGCCTACAGTGTGACGTATTCCGCGAGGCGGCGGCGCGTGGCCATCACGGTGCATCCGGACCTCCGTGTGGCCGTCGCCGTTCCGATCGGCGTCCCGGAAGCCGAGGTGGCCGACCACGTGCGGAGCCGGGCCCGTTGGATCACCCGACACCTGCAGCGATTCGAGCGTGCGCACCCCGTGCGGCCTCCGCTCCTCTATGTGGCGGGTGAGCAGCATCCTTATCTGGGTCACCCATACCATCTGGATGTGGAGCCCGGCAGACGCGCGGTCGTGCTATCGGAGGACCGGCTGCTGGTCACGCTGCCCGGCGCGCCATCGGCCCGCGGGATAGAAGCGGCGCTGCGCGCCTGGTACGTCGCTCGTGCGCGGACGCTATTCGCGGAGCGCGTCGCACTGCTCCACGGCGGGGAGACGCCATTTTCGCACATCCCCGTGTGCCTGCGCGTGCGCTGGATGCGACGGCGGTGGGGCAGCTGCCATCCGGCCGGGAGGGTAACGCTGAACGCGGAGCTGGTGAAGACGCCGCTATCGTGCGTGGATTACGTGATCGTGCACGAGCTCTGCCATCTCCTGGTGCCGAATCACTCGCCGGACTTTTATCGATTGCTGGCCACCCGCGTGCCCGATTGGAAGCAGCGGAAAGCCGAGATCAACGGCATCAGAATATTCTGAGGGAGCGGGGGCGCATGCGAATATTGGTTGTCGGTGCGGGCGCGATCGGCGGGTACTTCGGGGGGCGGCTGCTCGAGGCCGGCCGCGACGTCACCTTCCTCGTCCGGGAAGGGCGCGCCGCGCAGCTCGCGAAAACCGGGCTCGTGATCGCGAGTCCCCTGGGCAACGCGAGCCTCCCGGCGCCGCCGACGATTCTGGCGGCCGATGTGCGCACGCCTTTCGATCTCGTGATTCTCAGCTGCAAGGCGTACGATCTCGATGCCGCCATCGCCGCATTCGCGCCCGCCGTCGGCCCCGGGACGGCAGTGATCCCCCTACTCAACGGAATGCGGCACCTCGATGTGCTCGACGCACGACTCGGCTCGGCGCCCGTGTTGGGGGGACAGTGCGTGATCTCGGTCCGCCGGGATGACGCCGGGCGGATCCTGCATCTCAACGACCTTCATCTACTGTCCTTTGGTGCTCGCACGGCGGAGCAGGCGCCGCGGGTGCAGGGGATCGCGACGGCGATGCAGGGAGCGCGATTCGAGGCGCGCGCGAGCGACGACATCGTGCTCGAGATGTGGGAGAAATGGGTTTTCCTGGCCGCGCTGGCGGGGATCACGTGCCTCACGCGTGCGGCGGTGGGCGACATCGCCGCCGCCGGCGGGGCCGATCTGGCCACAGCATTGCTGGACGAATGCCGTTCGATAGCGATGGCGGCGGGGTGGCCGCCCCGCCCCGCGTCGCTGACGCAGGCTCGGGACCGCCTGTCTGATCCCGGCTCCATGGTGACGGCGTCGATGCTGGCCGACGTGGAGCGCGGGGGGCCGACGGAGGCGGACCACATTCTGGGGGATCTCCTTCGGCGCCGGACTGCGGTCCCGGCGCCCGATCACTCCCTGCTGCGAATCGCGTTGACCGCTATCACGGCGTCGGAGACTCGAGCGCGGCGCGTGCAGCCGGCCTAGCGGTCGCGCGCGCACGATCGTTCTAGGGTAAGCCCGGCCTAGGTAAGCCGGGCCTAGGCGAGCCGGGCCGCGAGAGCGGTGATACCCAGTCCTGAGAGAAAGAGGCCCACGCCGATGGCGTGGCGGGGGCGACGCAGCACGATCGCACGCGCGAGATAAAGGAAAGTCCCACCGGCGACGGGGAGCAATACGGCGCCCAGCGACTCCACGCGGGGGCCCACGGCCAGAGTCGCCCCCGCTCCGGCAAATGCGGCGACCCCTGTCAGCGCGTTGAGCGCGATCGCGCGCCCGCGGGACACGCCACCGTGCAGGAAGATCGCGAAGCTGCCCAGCTCGCGGGGCAGCTCGTGGAGCGCGATCGCCAGTGTCGCCACGACGCCGAGTGCCGGGCCGGCGAGAAAGCTCGCCGCCACGAGGGCGCCATCGACGAAATTGTGGAGCAGGTCGCCCGCCAGATTGAGCACCACGAGCGACGAGTTCGTCCGGGTCGTCGTCGGAGCCGACTCTTCGGTCGGCGGAACCACCGGCACCAGATGCACGAGGCGATCGAGCCCCGCAAAGGCTGCGAAGCCGGCCACGAGACCGGCGGCGATCGCGAGCGCGCCCGCGTGGCGGGCCCATGCCTCGGGGATTAAATCGAAGCACGCCGCGCCGACGAGCGCGCCCGCCGCAAAATCCACCAGCAGCGGCACCAGGCGGCGCAGCGTGGGGGCATTCACGACGAGAGCGCTGACGCCGACCAGCGACAGCGCGCTTACCGCGGCGACGGCGATCCAGACAGTCTGGGCGGGAGCCACAGCCGTAATATGCGACCCCCGGGGGGCTCATCCCGCGCGGGATCTGCCATCCCGGCGCCCGGGTGATAGATTGTTGCATGCAGCAGACTACGGGCAGCGAAGCCTCTCAGCCGCGGGCCAGCGCAACCGAGCATTGCGTGACCGTGGACAACCGGTCGGTGCGCATGTTCCGGCACGACTGGATCGAGCGCTGCTCGCACGTTCATCCGGTCGTTCCACACGTGATCTTCTGGCCGGTGATCGTCACGTTGCTGGTGATCGCCCGCACGCCACCGGTGATGACGGCCGCGCTGGTGCTTGCCGGTCTGGTCGTGTGGACGCTGACCGAATACATCCTGCACCGCTTCCTCTTCCACGCCCCTGACGCGATCATGGAGGAGACGCACCGGATTGCCGCGGCCCTTGCGCCTGATGAACCTGTCATACCGGCTCTCCCCACGTTTCGCCACGTGACGTATTTCATCGCTCACGGGGTACACCATGAGTACCCGAGCGACTCCTCTCGGCTCGTGCTCCCCCCCACGGCGAGCGTTCCG
>PLLD01000058.1 GCA_003141205.1 Gemmatimonadota bacterium | reverse complement strand
CTTGTGCTCGAGGAAGATCACCGGATCGTCGCACCGGATCGCCGTGCGCAGGAGCCCGTTCGCATCGAGCGCGGTCGCCGGGCATATCACACGCAACCCCGGTGTGTGCGTGAACAGCGACGCACCGGTCTGCGAGTGGTAGATCGCGCCCCGGATGTATCCGCCGTACGTCACGCGCACGACGACGGGCGCCGCGAAGGTGTTGTTCGACCGCCACCGCATCGCGGCCAACTCGTCGCGGATCTGCATGAAGGCGGGCCAGATGTAGTCGAAGAACTGGATCTCGACCACCGGCTTGAACCCGCGGAGCGCGAGCCCGATCGCGCGTCCGATGATGTTCGCTTCGGCGAGCGGCGAGTTGTAGACGCGGTCGCCGCCGAATTCCCGCTGCAGTCCCCACGTGACCTTGAAGACGCCGCCCTTCCCCTTGACCTGCCCCAGGTACTCCGACCGCGAGACATCGGCGACATCCTCTCCGAAGACGAGGATGCGGGGGTCGCGCCGCATCTCATCGCGCAGGCTCGCGTTGAGCAGATCGACCATCGTCGTCGGCTCCCCCGTGAACTGCGGGTCCTCCTCGGTATCGAATCGCTCCGACGTGGGATCGACCTCGGGGGAATACACGGCGAATGTCGCCGTCTCGGGCTCGGGCTGGGGCTGGCGGAGTGCATCATCCGTCGCCGCCTGCACCTCGACGTCGACCTCGGCCTGGATGCGGGCGAGATCCTCTTCGGTGGCGTGCCCGTTGGCCAGCAGCCACCGCGGGAACACGACGAGCGGATCGCGGGCCGCGTCCGCTTCGCGCTCCGACGCCGGCCGGTACAGCGCCTCGTCGTCCGAGAGGGAATGCGAATACGGGCGGATCACGCTCGCGTGCACGAGCGCCGGACCGCGCCGCGCGCGGGCGTGCGCGATCGCCCGTCCCATGGCGGCATAACTCGCCATGAAATCACAGCCATCGACCGTTTCGACGTGGAGCGAGGGGAATCCGCGCACGAGCGCCGAGATCGAGCTGCCCGGCGTATTCACCTCGACGGGGACCGAGATGGCGTAACCGTTGTCCTCGACGAGGTAGACCACCGGGAGCCGGAGGTTGCAGGCCGAGTTCAGCGACTCCCAGAACTCCCCCTCGCTGGTCGCGCCTTCCCCGGTCGAGACGTAGGCGACCTCGTCCGAGTGAAAGCCCTCGGAGATCTCGAGAAGGCGCGAGCGCAGCTCCGCTTCCGCGCAGCCGACCGCGTGCAGGAACTGGGTCCCGGTGGGAGACGAGGCGGAGACGATGTTGAGGCGCCGGTGCCCCCAGTGGCTCGGCATCTGCCGCCCGCCCGAGGCGGGGTCCGCAGCCGCCCCGACCGCCGAGTAGAGCATTTCCGCCGGAGTGACGCCCAGCTCGAGGCAGAGCGCGCGGTCGCGGTAATACGGGAAGAACCAGTCGTAGCTCGGGCGCAGCTGCATTCCCGCCGCGGTCAGGATCGCTTCGTGTCCCGCGCCGGAGATCTGGAAGAAGATCAGGTTCTGCCGTTTGAGCTGGATTTCCTTGTCATCCAGCTTCCGGGAGAGGAGCACGGTACGCCACGCCGACAGCAACTGCTCGCGGGAGAGATCGGGCCGAGGGCCCCCGGAGATGGCGCCGGAGGGGCTCGTGGCCGGGACGGTCATCGCTGGCATGCGACCCAAGATAGCATGCGCTTGACAGGGCGTGTCAGGGGGTCAACATTGCGCATTCACGCGAGTTCCGGAGCGATCGCCATGGCCAAAGTGGCCGCGCACTGCATTTTCTGCGACCTGATTCGCGGAGCCGCCGAAGTCTCGGTGTGTTACGAGGATGCGCAGGCACTGGCGTTCATGGACATCCAGCCCGTCAACGCCGGACACGTCCTCATCGTCCCGAGAGCGCACTACGAGACGCTGCACGACGTCCCGCACGCTGTGGCGATGCATCTCTTCGACGTCGCGATGAAGATCGCGCCGGTCATCCGGACGATCGCGCGCGCCGACGACATGAACATCGTCGTCAACAGCGGCCCCGCCGCCGGGCAGAACATCTTCCACTACCACGTGCACCTGATCCCGCGAACGGCGGGCGACGGCTTCGATATCCCGCTCCCCTTCGATGGCTCCCAGATGCCGGACCGCACCATGCTCGACGCGACGGCAGTCCGCATCATTTCGGCGCTGCGCGATCCGGTCCGCTCGACCACGCCGCGCGTCGCCTGACCCACGCCGGGCTGCGCTGCGGCCCGTCATTGCGAGGCCGCGCAGCGGACGAAGCAATCCCCTGAGGTGACTCGATGTTAAATTTGATGTCACCTCTCACACGGGTCCCGCACTCATGACCGCCGCTGTGTCCGCCCTTGGATCGATCCGGTCCGCGCTCTCCGCACCGCCGCCACCGCCGATCCCGCACCTCGACCGGCCGCTCGACCCCGACGCGCTCGCCGACGCCATGCGCGCCTTCAGCACATCCTACTACGCGGTACACCCGTTCCATCCGATGATGCACGCGGGCACCCTGAGCAGGCGCCAGCTCCAAGGCTGGGTCGCGAACAGGCTCGCCTACCAGCGCGCGATCCCGCGCAAGGACGCGGCGATCCTCTCCAACTGCCCCGACCCGGCCGTGCGCCGCACCTGGATGCAGCGAATCGTCGATCACGACGGCACGACGCCGGGAAGCGGCGGGATCGAGCTCTGGATCCAGCTCGGCATCGCGCTCGGTGTCCCGCGCGAGGAGATGGAGGACGAGCGCCACATCCTCCCCGGCGTCCGAATGGCCGCCGAATCCTACGTCACCTTTTGCAAGACGCACTGGTGGGTCGAGGCCGTGGCGAGCTCGCTGACCGAGCTTTTCGCCCCGAGCCTCATGCACCAGCGGCTGGCGGCGTTCCCCGCGCACTATCCCTGGGTCGACGCGGAAGGGCTCGAGTATTTCCGTGGACGCCTCGTGCAGGCGCCCCGCGACAGCGCGCAGGGGCTGGCGATCGTGGTGGAGCACTGCACCACCGTCGACCGGCAGCGCGCCGCGTTCGCGGCGCTGGCGTTCAAGCTCGAGATGCTGTGGGTGATGATCGACACCATCCATACCGCGTACGCGTGACCGCGACCATCGCGCCGACGGCTCGCCCGGCGCTCTGGCGGCTCGCGCGGATCTCCTTCGATCCCGTGCGCAAGCAGCAGGTGCTGCTGTACCCCGAAGGCGCGATCCTGCTCAACGACACGGGGGCCGAGATCCTGGCGCTGTGCGATGGGAAGCGGACCGTCGCGGACGTCGCGGCCGCGCTCGGAGCCAAGTACGGCGCCGACGTCACGGCCGATGTAACGGAATACCTGTCGCAGCTCGCGGACCGGGAGCTGATCCGCGACGCGGTGTGAGCGCGTGATGGCAGGCGCGCTCCGTGTCGCCTGTGTCTGACGCTCCGCCGGCCACCGATCGCTCGGGCGCGTCGCTCGACGAGGTCCTCGCCGCGGCCCTCGGGCGCCTGACGCACGCCGGACTGCGGCGCACGCTGGAGAGCGCCGAGCGCCGGCGGCCGGGTACCGTCACGATCGCCGGACGGGAGCTCGTCGACTTCGCCTCGAACGACTACCTCGGCCTCGCGGCGGATGCGCGCCTGCGCGACGCTGCGCGGGACGCCCTGGAAGACGCTGCGCTCGGCGCCGCGGCGGCGCGCCTGATCGCCGGCAATCACCCTTTGCACGGTGCGCTCGAGCGCGATCTCGCGGCGTTCAAGAGGACCGAAGCCGCCCTGCTCTTCTCGAGCGGGTACGCCGCGAACATCGGGACGATCCCGGCGCTCGTCGGACGGCGCGACGCGGTCTACGGCGATGCCCTCAACCACGCATCGCTGATCGATGGGTGCCGGCTGTCCGGCGCCGATTTTCGCAGCTTTCCGCACGGGGATACCGACGCCCTCGCCGCGCTCCTCGATGCGGATCGGGGCCAGCACCGGAGGCGGTTGATCGTCGTCGACGGCGTCTTCTCGATGGATGGCGACATCGCTCCGCTGGACGAACTCGTTCCCCTGGCGCGGGCCGCAAACGCGTGGCTCTACGTCGACGACGCGCACGCGACCGGCGTGCTGGGAGCCCACGGACGCGGGTCGGCCGAGCACTGCGGCGTCGAGGGGGAGATCGATGTGGTCATGGGGACTCTTGGGAAGGCGCTCGGCACCGTCGGTGCCTTCGTGTGCGGCTCGCGCTCCCTCGTCGATTACCTCACGAACCGCGCGCGGGCGTTCGTCTTCACGACCGGCACGCCACCGGCGCTCGCCGCGGCCGCCTCCGCGGCTGTGCAGATCGCGCAAACCGAGGACTGGCGGCGCACGCGGCTCCGCTCGAATGCTCGGCGCATGCGCAACGGGCTGCGGGCCCTCGGCGTCACCCTCTCCGGCCCCGACGACGGGCACATCGTCCCGATCGTGGTCGGCGACGCGGCGCGCGCGGTCCATCTAGGCGCGACGCTGCGGACGCGCGGATTTCTCGTCGGCGCCGTGCGTCCGCCGACCGTGCCTCTGGGCGGGTCCCGGCTTCGTCTCAGCCTGAGCGCGGCGCATACGGACGCGCAGATCGACGCCGTGCTGGGCGCGTTGTCCGAGACGCTGTCGGCGTGATGGCCGCCCTGCGGGCCGGAGCCCGGGTGGCGGCCCTCGATGCCGCGCACGTCTGGCACCCCTACACGCAGCATCTCGGTGCCGCGCCGCCCGTTCCGATCGTACGCGCCGAAGGTGCGCTGCTCTTCGACGCCGCCGGGCGGCCGATCATCGACGCGATCTCCTCCTGGTGGGTGACCCTGCACGGGCACGCACACCCCGCAATCGCGCGGGCCGTCGCCGAGCAGGCCGCACGACTCGATCAGGTGATCTTCACGGCTTTTACCCACGAGCCGGCGGCCGCCTTGGCGGCGGAGCTCGTCGCCCGGCTGCCGGAGGGGCTGACACGGGTCTTCTATTCGGACGACGGATCGACGGCGGTGGAGGTGGCGCTCAAGATCGCGCTGCAATACTGGGCGAACCGCGGCGAGCCGCGACGGCGTATCGCCGCGCTCACGCACGCGTATCATGGCGACACCTTTGGCGCCATGAGCGCCAGCGCGCCGAGCACATTTACCGCGCCCTTCGCCGATCAGCTCTTCGATATCGTGCGGCTGCCGGCGCCCGATGATGGCGACGGCGTCGCCCTCCTGCGGGCGCTGGACGTGGCACTCGATGCGCCCGGAGACCCCCTCGCCGCCGTGATCGTCGAGCCGCGCCTGCAGGGCGCGGGCGGGATGCGCGTGTGGAGCGCCGGGTTACTGCGGGACATCCGCGCGCGGACCCTGGAGCGTGGAGCTCTCCTCATCGCGGATGAGGTCCTGACCGGTTTTGGCCGCACGGGTCCCCTCTTCGCGAGCGAGGGCGCGGGGATCGTGCCCGACATCATCTGCCTCTCGAAGGGGCTGACCGGTGGCTTCCTCCCGTTGGGCGCGACGGTGGTGCGGGAGCCGATCTTCGACGCGTTTCTGAGCGAGGATCGGCGGCGCACCCTCTTTCACGGCCATTCCTACACCGCGAACCCGATCGCCTGCGCCGCCGCCCGGGCGAGCCTGGCGCTCCTCGATGCAGCGTGCGCGGCCCGGCGCGACGCGATCGCGGCGATCCACGAGCGGCGCATCGGGGCGCTCGCGTCGCACCCGCGGGTGCGACGGCCGCGCGTCCTTGGGACAGTGGCCGCATTCGATCTCGCCGGCTCCGACGCGGGCGGGTACCTCAGCGACTCCGCGGCCGGCCTCACCGCCTTCGCGCTCGAGCGCGGCGTGCTGCTCCGGCCGTTGGGCGATGTGATCTACGTGCTCCCGCCCTACGCAATCACCGACGCGGAGCTCGGACAGGTCTACGATGTGATACAGACCTTTCTGGCGGCCCACGCGCAATGATCAGACTCGGCATCACGGGGACTGATACCGGAGTGGGGAAGACGGTCGTCGCCACCGCGCTGATCGCACGATTGCGCGCGCAGGGGCTTCGCGTTGCCGCGATGAAGCCGGTCGAGACCGGCGTCGCGGACGGGACGGATCCCCCCGACGCAGCGGCGCTGCGCTCGGCCGCGGGCGCGGGTGATGCGATAGACGCCGTGTGCCCTGTCGTCCTGTCCGATCCGCTGGCCCCGCTGATAGCGGCGGAGCGCGCGAATCGGGCGATCGACATCGAGTCGCTGGACACCGCATTCGGAACACTGTGCCGCGACCGGGATGCCATCATCGTCGAGGGGGCGGGCGGATTGCTCGTGCCGCTAACCCCGGACATCGCCTACGACGCGCTCTTTTACCGCTGGGGGCTCGACCTGGTGATCGTCGCGGCAAACCGCCTGGGCGTCATCAATCCCGTGCTGCTCACCGTCCGCGCCGCGGAGCGGGCGGGTCTGCCCGTGCGCGCGATCGTCCTGAACGAGCTGCGCGAAGGCGCGGCAACGGACTTGGCGGAGCGGACGAATCCNNCCGCGCTGCGTCGATTGCTCCCCGGGCACCGCGTGTTATCGTTTCCATATGTTGCGCCACCGCACATTCCCGAAATCCTCGCCGACCACCTGGCGTGGGACCCGTAACCACACGAGCGTAACCACACGAGATGATGGCCCCTGATACTGATTGGCTCGCCTTTGCCGACCGGGCGATCGCGGGCGACCTTCTCTCGCGCGACGAGGCCCGGAGCGTGCTGGCCGCGCCGGATGATCTCCTCCTCGAAGTTCTGGCGGGCGCCTATCGCGTCCGGCGCCACTATTGGGGAAACCGGGTGCGCTTGCATTTCCTGCTCAACGCGCAGAGCGGGCTGTGTCCCGAAGATTGTCACTACTGCTCGCAGTCCAGCGTGTCGACGGCGGAGATCGATCGGCATCCGATGCTCGCGCAGGAGCGGATCCTGGCGGCGGCCGAGCGCGCCGCGACGCTCAAGGCGGGGACGTTCTGCCTGGTGATCTCGGGGCGGGCTCCGGGGGAGCGGGTATTCGAGAAGGTTCTCGATGCGGTGCGCGCCGTGCGTGAGCGCTACGACCTCAAGATCTGCACCTGCCTCGGCCTTTTGAATGCGGACCAAACGAATCGGCTCGCGCAGGCGGGAGTCGAGACGGTGAATCACAACCTCAACACGTCCGAGCGATTCCATGGCGAGGTGTGCACGACGCACACCTTCGCCGACCGGCAAGCGACGGTCGAGCACGTCCAAGCCGCCGGGATCAAGACCTGTTCGGGTGGAATCATCGGGATGGGGGAGTCGGACGACGACGTGATCGACCTCGCGCTCAGTTTGCGTGGGCTTGGGGTGCGTAGCGTCCCGGTAAATTTTTTGATTCCGATCGCCGGCACCCCCTTCTCGGAGCGTCTGGCGCTGGATCCGCGGCGCTGCTTGCGGGTGCTCAGCCTGTTCCGGTTCCTGCTGCCATCGCAGGAGATCCGTATCGCGGGCGGGCGCGAGGTACATCTCCGATCGCTGCAACCGCTGGGACTATATCCCGCGAATTCGATCTTCATTGGCGATTACCTGACGACGCAGGGTCAGCCGCCGACGGCGGACTTCGAGATGATCCGCGACGCCGGATTCGTCTTGGAGACGCCGGACGGGATGCCGTACGCCGGCGCCGCTGTCCCGGAGCTGCCGGCCGTGGCATATCCGCGCGCGCCGCTGCCGATCCCCGTCGTCTGACGTGTCGCAGCTCAGCGATCTTCGGCGCGACTACGCTCTCGCGGCGCTGACGGAGGGGGAGGTCGACCCGGACCCGGTCCGGCAGTTTCGCCAGTGGTATACGGAGGCGGACGCGGCGAATCTGGCGATCGAGCCCAACGCGATGACGCTCGCGACGGCGACGGCGGACGGGACGCCGTCCGCGCGAATGGTCTTGCTGCGCGGATTCGATGAGCACGGGTTCGTGTTCTTCACGGACTACCGGAGCCGGAAGGGGGAGGAGCTGGCGGCAAATGCGCGGGCTGCGCTCGTCTTTTACTGGGCGGAGCTGGAGCGGCAGGTGCGCATCACGGGGGCCGTGGTGCAGGTCACGGCAGAGGAATCGGACGCCTATTTCCGCACGCGCCCTGCACTGAGCCAGTTGAGCGCATTGGCGTCGCACCAGTCGCAGGCGATCGCGAATCGCGAGGTGCTGGAGCGCCGCGTCGAGGAATTGCGGCATCAGCATTCGGGATCGGCTGTAGTTCCGCGCCCTGCGTACTGGGGTGGATTCCGTGTGCGGCCGCTTGAGATCGAGTTCTGGCAGGGGCGGCCGAATCGGTTGCACGACCGGGTGCGGTATCGGCGCGATGCCGTCGACACGTCACCGTGGCGTATCGATCGGTTATCGCCGTAACGGTTGCTAGACCGTCATTGCGAGCTCGCGCAGCGAGCGAAGCAATCTCCCCGTCAGCGAACAAAAATGATGATGGA
>PLLD01000235.1 GCA_003141205.1 Gemmatimonadota bacterium | reverse complement strand
CGACGAGTGGCAATCCCGTCACGGTGCCGACCAGGACGGCCAGCGGGCGCAGCGACGGTTCGACGACGGCAGGGAACTCGAGCATCGGCGCCGTGTCCGTCATCGCGCGCACCGCCGCCGCCCGCGTCGTATCCGCCATCGCGCGGCGGGCCCGCAGGTATCCCGCGCGCCGATTGATGCGATTGATCCCCAGCATCACGTAGAGCACGGTGCCCAGGATCGGCGTCAGCCACACCAATCCCGTCCACCCGATCGCGGACCGAACGTCTTCCTTGGTCAGGATGATGTGACTCGACACGCCAAGGGCGAGCGCAACGTGCGCGCCAGCGAGGGCCCAACCGACGACAGGATTCATATCCGTAAGTGTTATCACGACGGTCGGCAGTGATAATGCGCTCCCCAAGTCGGCCCCGACAAGGTGGCATGGTCTATGCACTCGTGAGGAGGCAACCTTGGGGGCTGCGGGATGTCGAAGCCCCCTCCCAACTCGATCAGTGGCCGTACCGCGGCCCGACAGAGGAGATCCTGGGACTATGTCACGTATACGTCTATCAAGCGCGCTCCTCGCCGGAATGCTCGCGACCGCGGCGGCGGCAACGCCGGCGCGCGCGCAGCTGCTCTTCGGTGTCGGGGGAGGCGCGGCTCTTCCGGTGGGATCCCTGAGCGATGGATACAACGCGGGATACAACGCTCTCGCGACTCTGGGCGTTCGCGTGCCGGCTTTCCCGCTGGGCTTTCGCGCCGACGCGATGTTCGATCAACTGCCCCTCAAGGCATCGACGGGCTTTTCCGGAAACACGCAGATCTTCAGCCTGACGGGGAACGTCGTTCTCATGATTCCGGGCCCCCACTTCGTGTCGCCGTATCTCATCGGCGGCGCCGGTTACTACAACGATCACTACCGGGTGACCGTGAGTGGGGGATCGGTCGCGGCGGGTGGCTCGACGACCAACAACAACTTCGGAGTGAACGGAGGCGGCGGCATCAAATTCGGCGTCAGCACCTTCTCCGTCTTTGCCGAAGCCCGGTACCACTACGTGTTCAATGGAGACGCGCACTACCAGTTCGTCCCGGTGACCGTCGGCGTGATGTTCTAGCCAGGTCGCAGCACCACGATTACCGCACCATCGCTCGTACAACTTCTGGAGGTCATATGTCAAACGAACGCGACGCGCAGGACAAGAACCTGACCCGGCAAGGTGTCGAAGACTCGATCAAGGGGAAGGCGAAGGATGCCACGGGGAAGGTCAAGGATGCGGCCGGCGGGCTCACGGGGAACGTGAAGCTCCAGGCCGAGGGCAAGGTCGACCAGCTTGTAGGCAAGACGCAGGACGCGATCGGCAAGGTAGAGCGAAAGGCCGGCCGCACCGAGTAGAGACCGCTCCGGCACGTTGACACGGGCCGAGGAATACGGCGCCGCCTTCACGGAATTGTTCGTGGAGACGGCGCCTTCGCTTTTCGCGTGGCAGGCGCGCGATCGGGACCCCGCCTGGCTGAGAAAGCAGCGCTAAGTTCCGCTGGCAATGCCGATCGCGTCCGAGGTCGTGCTGCTGTTCGTCATCGCCACCGCGGTCGCCATCGTCGCCGGGCGACTGCGCATCCCCTATACCGTCGCACTCGTCGTTGCCGGGCTCGGTATCGGGGCATCGCACGTCATTGCTGCGCCGCCGCTTACCCGAGATCTCTTGTTCTCCGTCTTCCTTCCCGGGTTGCTCTTCGCGGCGGCGTTCGACCTGCGCGTCGCGGACCTGTGGAGGAACAAGCTGACGATAGGAGGGCTCGCGGTTCCGGGCCTTCTCCTGGCCATCGCCGCGACGACGGCAATCCTGTTGTTCGTCGCGCGCATCGCCGGTTCAGGGCCATTTACAACCGCGCCCCCGTGGCAGGCCGTCGTACTCTTTGCGGCCCTCATTTCGGCAACGGATCCCATTGCCATCGTGGCGTTATTTCGCGCGTTGGGCGCATCGCATCGCCTCACCGTTCTGCTGGAGGCCGAGAGTCTGTTCAACGATGGAACAGCGGTCGTGGCCTTTGCGCTGGTCCTTGCCCTGGTGCGCGGCGCCGCGATGTCCGTGCCCGCACTCGCTCTCGATTTCATGAGCGCGGTCGGCGGCGGCGTATTCGTGGGACTCGTCGTGGGAATGGTGGCGGACCAGGCGATCCGTCGCCTCGACGATCCGTTCATCGAAACCGCTATCACGATGATCGTCGCCTACGGGTCGTTCGTCGTGGCCGAACAGCTGCACAGCTCGGGGGTCATCGCGACGGTGACGGCCGGTCTCGTCTGTGGCAACGTTGCCACAGACGAGACNNGTCTCGTCTGTGGCAACGTTGCCGCGCGGTCCGCGATGTCGGCGCGAACTCTCACCGCCGTCAGGGCCTTCTGGGACTACGTGGCCTTCGCGCTCAATTCTCTGGTCTTTCTCTTGATCGGCTTCACCGTGCGGCTCTCGGCGCTCGGCACCCATTGGATTCTGATCGCGATTGCCTTCGCCGCCATTCTGGTGGCCCGCGCCGCGATCGTGGGGACGACTGCCGGTGTGCTGCACCGTAGCCGCGAGCGCATGCCGTTCGCGTGGGCAGCGCTGCTGACCTGGGGCGGTGTCCGCGGCGCACTCTCGATGGTGCTCGCCCTCAGCATCCCGCCGACTTTCC
>PLLD01000291.1 GCA_003141205.1 Gemmatimonadota bacterium | reverse complement strand
CGGCGACGTCGTCGTCGCGTCAATCGGGCGCTTCGTGTCGAACTTCCCCGACGCCATCATGGCGCGGCAGGTGCTCGGACCACCCGATGTCGAGCGCACGGTGGGGCTGTCGGGCGGCCACATCTTCCAGGGCGAGATCCTCCCGCCCTTTATGTGGGACCGGCGACTGAGCGCGCGAACCCCCATGCCCGGGTTCTTCCTGTGTGGGGCAGCCACCTACCCGGGCGGGAGCGTCATGGGGATCAACGGCCGCACGGCCGCATTCGAGGCACTGCGGGAATACACGGCCTGAGGGCTCCGCGTCAGTGCATCGCCATGGACTGGCTCATGTCTTCGGGGGCAAGTAGACTGGCGATGTCCCGCCGATACGCCGCATTCGCAGTATCCACCCCAGGCCAACGCGCTCCGCGCTCCGGGACGAACAGGCCGGCGACCGATCCCATGCCCGCGCGTTGCAACAGGTGCCCCGTCGGATTGTCGTAGCTCACGGTGACGCGGTACCGGTGCGACGGCTCGATTCGCAGGCCGATGCGGTTCCATCTATAGAATCGCTCGATCGGCATCGACAGGACATGCCCTGCCGAATCGCGGCCGGGGGTCGCGCGCCAGAGGATGCGCCCGGTCGTCGCATCGACGAATTCGACCCCGGTGGCGTAGTCGTGCACATGGCCGCCGATCCCCAGGATGTATCCCGGGATCGCCGGGCTGCTCTCCCAGGAAAACACGCTCCGGCCCGGGGGTAGGTCGAAAGCCGGCCGACCAACCGGCGCCTCACCGACTGGAAACTGGGCGTCCATGACCCACGGGTACGCCTGAAAGAGGGGGAAGAAGGAGCGGAGCGGCGTCGACCCGCGCAGCGCGTAGTCGAAGACGACGCGAACGCGCACCGCGCGATAGCCGACCTGTGTGGGATTGCTCAGCATCGCCGTGGCGAGTAGGCGTTGTCCGCGCTCCAGCGGCAGACCGAGGAGCAGCCACGGGATCCGAATCGGGGGCGTCTCCTTGCTCGCTGCCAGGAGATGGAGGGAGGTCGGCAGAAAGAGATCGCGGCGCGCCGGATCGGTGAGGTTGAAGTGGTGCAGGAACGCCTTGGGAAGCATCCGTCCCGCGCTGTCGACGACGTCGACACGCGCACTGTAGAGCGAGACGTCCAGGGGGATGACCGCCTGGCTTGGCGGGAGGTCCAGCATGGAGGGCTGGTCGCTGCCTGCCGGGGTGAGGTCTGTGGGGGGAAGCTCGATGATCAGCCGCGCGTGTTCCTGATCGACCGTCACGCGCGAGCGTGGCAGGATCGCGAGCGACGGGGCCACGGCCCCGGGGCCCGCTGCCAGAAGGAGCAGCGCCGCGAAGCATGGGCTCGAGAGCGCACTACGGTGGCGTTGGGGGTAGTTGGACCGCATCCACGGGAGGATGCCACCCTACTGTAACAGCCGCCAGGACCCCATCCGGTGCGGATCCGGCTCGACTTTTACACTCACGCTCGAACTGCCGAGGTCGCCAGAGAAGCCGTTGCAGTAGGCACCACGATGCGTCTCCCCTGAGAGCACTGTGCGGGCAAAGCATGCCTGCGGGAGCGCGCGCAACGGCTTGGGAATAGGCACACGAATATTCGCGACACCGAACGGGGCATGCCAGCGTAGGTGGGGCTGCACGCTGGGCCTCGCCGTCGCTCTGCTGATCGCGGCGCGCCCGGCGCAGGCGCAGTTGGCCGACGGAGCACTCGACATCCACGGCTTCGGCGGCTGGGCGTACGGGATCACAAACGCCAACCAGTACCTGGCCGGGACGCCGAGCGGCAACTATGAGACGGCCGAATTCTCGCTGAACGTGGCGGCGCGGCTCCCCCAAAACATCACGGTCATCGCGCAGGTGGCATGGGACGACAATGCCCAGGGTCCCGTGACGGCCCTGGATTACGCCTTCGCGCAGTGGCGAGCTTCCGATTGGCTGGCATTCCGCGCCGGGGTCATCAAGCAACCCTTCGGGATCTATACCGAGCTGTTCGACGTGGGGACGATCCGCCCCTTTCTCTTCCTTCCGCAAGCGGTGTACGGGCCCGCTGGCTTCGTGAGCATCGCCTTCAAGGGGATCGGCATCCAGGGATCGCGACCGATCCCGTCAGGGTGGCGCATCGGGTACGACGTGTATGCAGGGGGGATCGACGTGCCCGAAGACAAAGCGGGCTTCGACATCCTCACGAACGATACGACCGATGCACAGGGGGTGGAAGTCGAGCCCACGACGAATGTCGTCGGCGGCCGGCTGCGGCTGGTCGCGCCCTGGGGCTTCGAGGCCGGCGTCTCGGCGTTTACAGGACGCGGGCACGAGGGCACCGCGATGTACTCCGCCTATGTCGTTGGTAGCCACGTCGAATACCTCTCGGACCGCTGGTGGATCCGGAGCGAGTTCGCGCACGAGACGGAGGTCGGCCACAGCGGCTCGACCGGCTGGTATCTCGAGCCCGCGTACTTCGTCACACGGCATTGGCAAGCGGCGCTGCAATACGATCGCTCGTGGACCACCTTGGTCGGGACGACAGCGGTCGACGCCCCTTCATTGCTATCCCACGAGGAGTTCGCCGTCGGACTCAACTACTACGTCACCACAGGGTTCGTCCTCAAGCTCTCCTCCCATTGGGTGAATGGAAACCGGCTCGCACACCCGCCAGACGATGGCCTGGACGCGACCATCGACGGCGGGGGATTGCAGCGAAACACACGGTTGTTGCAGTTCGGCACCGATTTCAGCTTTTGATATGATATCGCGCACACGACGCGCAGCCGCCGGCGTCCCGAGATGCCGTTCGAGGAGCTCCCTCCGCCGCCGACTTGCGGTGTGGCCCGTGATCGTACTCGGCCTTAGCGCGCTGGGTGCGGCAGCCCCCACACCCGCGGCTCCGCCTCCCATCGCCGTCGTCGTCAACCGAGGCAATCCTCTGACGAACATCACCCGCGACCAGCTGCGGGAGTTCTATCTCGGGCGATCGACGCAGTTCCCCAATCGCGATCGCGTCGTGCTCCTGGAATTGCCCACCCTGCGCGGGGAGTTCTACCGCTCAGTCCTCGGGATGAGCGAGGATCAGGTCAAGCGCTATTGGATCGGCGTCATCTTCGCTGGAGGCGATGCGGCCCCACCGAAGGAGGTCGGTAACGCGGATGAGGTCAAGCGGTACGTCGCCGAGCACAGGGGGACCGTCGCGTTCATCGCCGCCACCGATGTCGATAGCACGGTCAAGCCTCTGACGGTGGATGGACGCCGGCCCAACGACCCCGAATATCCGATCCGGTCGGTGACCATGGCGACCGATGGGCTCGCCGGCCAGACGTTATGCCAGATCGCAGGGGCGTCCGAACCCGGATGCTGAACGGCTTCAGCCGGTTTCCCATTCGGATCAAGATGCTGGGCAGCACGCTCGCCGTGTTCGTGCCCGCCATGGCCTTTCTGATTCTGTTTTACGGATACAACGAGAGCCGTTCCGTCGCGGCCGCCGCGCGCGGACGGACCGATGCAATGGCCGGGATGGTCGCTCTGGGCGTCGGCATCGGTCTCGAAGCCAACGACTACTCGGGTGTCGTTGCGGCGCTGAATTGGGCGAAGCGGGATTCCTCCCTCGCCTACGTGATCGCCCGCGATACGACGGGGGCCATCTTCGCGAGCTACCCGCCCGCCGGAGCCACCAGCAAGCCGGCGCGCCCGGCACGAAAGGATGGCGCGCGTGTGCTCGAGGCAACGGCACGCATTGAATTCAGCGGCCGCCGCTTCGGCGTCCTGTCGCTCGGCGTGTCGACGGCCGCGGCGGACGCGCAGATCGCGCAGGATCGTTTGACGGCGATCGTCATCAGCGTGATCGTCCTCACCCTTGGCGGCGCAATCTCGCTTTTTCTGTCGGATCAGATCTCCCGACCTGTGATCGTGTTACGCAACGCGGCGGAAGAAATGGCGCGCGGCAACTATAACGTCAGTGTGCCGGCGTCGAGCACCGACGAGGTGGGAGCGTTGAGCGCGGCGTTCGGACTCATGGCGCGGAAGATCGGTGACGCGATGACCCAGCTCTCGGTCCAGGCGAACGACCTGGCGACGGCGCGGGACGCCGCCGTGAGCGCGGGGGAGGCCAAGTCGGAGTTCCTCGCCAACATGAGTCACGAGATCCGAACGCCGATGAACGGCGTTCTGGGCATGCTTGGCCTGCTCACCGACACCGAGATGAATGCGCTGCAGCGCGAATATGCCGACACGGCGTACAAGTCGGCGGAGGGGCTGCTCAGCGTCATCAACGACATTCTCGACTTTTCCAAGATCGAAGCCGGCAAGCTCGATCTGGAGGCGGTCGACTTCGATGTTCGCGGGATCGTCGAGGATGTCATTGCTCTGTTCGATGGTCCCGCGCGGACGAAAGGCCTGCAGTTGGCGTCGCTCTTCCACCCGGGAATTCCGAACAGCGTGCGCGGCGATCCGGGCCGCCTTCGGCAGATACTAATGAACGTCGTGGGGAACGCCATCAAGTTCACGGAGGAAGGCGAGGTGATCGTCCGCCTGTCCGAGGTGCAGGAAGGTGCGCAGAATGTGACGCTGCGATTCGAGGTCGCGGACACCGGGCTGGGTATCGCGCCCGAGACACGGGAGCGGCTGTTCTACGCCTTCGCTCAAGCCGATGCTTCGACGACACGGCGCTTTGGCGGCACCGGACTTGGTCTCGCGATCTCGCGGCAGCTCGCGGAGCTCATGGGCGGCACCATTGGTGTCGACAGCACGTTGGGCAAGGGGAGCACCTTCTGGTTTACGGTGGTCGTCGAGCGAGCCGGCCCGATCGAGAGTACGGCCCCCGTTACGGAGCGAAGTCTCACCGGCCTCCGCGCGCTCGTCGTCGACGACAACCGGACCAACCGGCGCATCCTGCTCCAGCAACTGCGCCTCTGGGACATGCAGGTCGATGCGGCGGAGGACGGTCCACGGGCGATCGAGCTTGCGCGGGCCGCCGTTATCGCCCAGCGTCCCTATGCCGTGGCCATTTTCGATATGCAGATGCCCGGCATGGACGGTATCTCCCTCGCGCGCGCGTTCAAGAACGACGCGGCGATCCGCTCGACCCGCCTCGTGATGCTCACGTCGATGGGCCGCCGCGGGGATGGCCGGGACGCGCAGCAGGCCGGTATCGCTGCCTATCTGACCAAACCGGTTCGAGTGTCACAGCTGCAGGCGTGCATTGCGGCCGTCGTGTCCAAACCCGCCGAGGCACGCGGCGCGGAAGTCGTGCCCGCTGCACCATTGGTGACGCGCCACACGCTCGCCGCGGCGGCGGAGCGAAGAACGCGCATCCTCCTCGCCGAAGATTCCCTTGTGAACCGGAAGGTGGCGATCGCGCTGCTCGAGCGGTTGGGACACCGCGTTGATGTCGCGACGTCCGGCGACGAGGCGGTTGCGGCCGTCGCGCGCACTCCGTACGATCTCGTAATCATGGACTGTCAGATGCCCGTCATGGACGGGTATGAAGCAACCGCCGAAATCCGTCGTCGGGAGCATGGCTCGGGACGCGTGCCGATCATTGCCCTCACCGCCCACGCGATGCAGGGCGATCGCGACCGCTGCCTCGCGGCCGGGATGGACGACTACCTCACGAAGCCCATCGATCGCGGCCGCCTCGCGGCGCTGCTGGATCAGTGGCTTCCCAACGGCCCGCAAAACCCCCGCGAGACGACGGGCACGATGCCGTTGGTCGATATGCTGGCGGGAGGAACGCCGACCGCCGCCCCGGTCGCTCCGCTTCGCTCGCCGACGATCAATTTCAGCGTTCTGCAGGC
>PLLD01000177.1 GCA_003141205.1 Gemmatimonadota bacterium | reverse complement strand
TGCGCGCTGAACGCCGTGGCGAACGCGCTGATTCCGGAGCGCACGCGGTTCCGGGAGGTCTTTGTGCCACCCGCGGCCGGGGACGACGGAACGGCGGTGGGGGCGGCGCTGGATGTCTGGCACGAGACCACCGGCGCTCCGCGCGCCTGCGTCCTGCGCGACGCCGCATACGGCCCCGAGCACGGCGGGGCCGAGATCGATGCCGCGGTCGCGCGGTTGGAGGGTGACGAGCGGTATCGAATCATGCGACTTTCGCGCGAGGGGGTGGTGTGCGTGGCCGCCGACATCGTTGCCAGCGGGGGGATCGTCGGCTGGTATCAGGGGCGCTCGGAGTGGGGGGCGCGGGCCTTGGGCAACCGCAGCATCGTGGCGGACCCGCGGTGTGGTGACGTACGCGACCGGATCAATGCGCTCGTAAAGGGGCGGGAGGCATTCCGGCCGCTGGCCCCATCGATCCTATGGGACGCGTTCGGCGATTATTTCGTGGGTGTACCGGACGCGTTCATGACGCGCGTGGCGTCGATTCGGCCGGAGCGGCGAGACGCGATCCCGGCGATCGCGCACGTCGACGGGACGGCGCGCGTCCACGCGGTCCGTCGCGAGACGAGTCCGGACTTCCATCGCCTGATCGAGGCCTTTGCCGCGCGGTCGGGGGTGCCGATTCTGCTCAACACGAGCTTCAACGAGAGTGAGCCGATCGTCGACACGCCCGCCCAGGCGGTGGACTGCTTCATCCGAACGGGGATCGATGCCCTGGTCATCGAGGGCATCGTGGTCCGCCGGGTGCGGTGATGCCGCCCAGCTCGCGATTGTTGAGCGGGCGTCGAGCCGCTCGTCACGTGCGCTAGCTTTTGCGCTCATGGCTGGTGCGATGCCGACGCATTCGGTAGGGCGAGGCGGCGAAGCCCTGCGTACGGCGGGGCGGCTGCTTCGGGGCGTGTCGACGCCGGGCGCGGGGGGCCGTGTTCTGCGCGACGACGCGCGGATTCTCGTCCTTCAGATACAACAGCTCGGCGATACCCTTGCGGCGTCCGGAGTCGTGCGGGCGGTCAGCCGCCGGTACCCGGGCGCCTCTATCGATGTGCTCGCGAGCCCGGTCGCGGCGGGCGTGTACGCGCGGTCCTCGCACGTGCGGCGGATTCACACGGTTGCGCGATCGACTCATGCGCTCGGCCGGGCGCTCGCCTGGGCGCGCGCGATTCGGGTTGCGCGGCGCGAGCGGTACGACTGCGTCCTCGCGTGCACGAATCACGTCTCGGTCCGGCATGGACTCCTCGCGTGGTTGACGGGCGCGCCGGAGCGCGTCGGGTTCGACCGCGGCGGCCGCGGGTTCTTCTTTACGGTCCGACTTCCGGTCCGGACGGAGCGCAGCTGCTACGAGGAGAACATGGATCTGGCTCGTGCCGTCGATTGCCTCTTCGGCGCGAGCGAGGGGGAGCCCGCAGACATCGCGTTCGACGGCAGCGATGAGCGACAGGTCGCGGCGCTGCTCGTGGCGCACCACATCCCCGCCGGTCGACCGCTCGTGGTCTTGCATCCCGGGGCGAACTGGCAATCGAAGACATGGTACGCGGAGCGGTGGAGCACCGTCGCCGATGCGTTGGCCGTCGATGGATATCATCCTGTTTTCGTGGGCGTCGCCAGCGAGGCGCCGCTTGTCCAATCCATCCGCTTAGCCATGCAGCAGACGTCCGCGTCCTTACTGGGCTGCATCACGGTGCCTGAGCTCGCGGCACTGCTTACGCAGGCGGCGCTGTTCGTGGGGACGGATTCGGGCCCCCGGCACGTCGCCGCCGCGGTCGGCTGCCTGCAGGTCACGATCATGAGCGCCCAGGATGTCGTCACCCGGTGGCGCATCCCCGGGGCTCGCGAGACGATTCTCCGGAGCGAGCCTCCCTGCGCGGGGTGCTTGCAGTCCTCGTGCTCTCACCGGCGCTGTATGAACGGCATCGGAGCGGACGCGGTCGTGCGGGCGTGCCGCGAGGCTCGCGCGGGCGAGCGGGCCGTGTGGAGGCCCAACGTGCCGGTCATTCAGGGCGTGCGATGACAGAGCGCCGCGCGATCGTCACCGGGGCAGGTGGCTTCATCGGTCACCATTTGGTACGGCGGCTCAAAGCGGACGGCTTCTGGGTTCGAGGGGTCGACCTCAAGTACCCGGAGTTCGAGGCCAGCGCGGCGGACGAGTTCTTCCTTCTCGATCTTCGGCGCTCGGCTCAGTGCGCCGAGGCCCTGGCTCGCATCGGTGAAGCCGACATCGCCGTGTATCACCTTGCCGCGAACACCGGAGGCATCGCGTTCATCGAACGGCACAAGGCGCTCATCACGCACGACAACGTCCTGATCGACACGCACCTGCTCGAGGCGGCCCGCAAGGCCGGGGTCGCGCGGTTCCTCTTCGCTTCGTCCGCGTGTGTCTATCCTGCCTATCTCCAGCAAGACGCCAACGTCGCGCCGCTCCGCGAAGGCGACGCCTATCCCGCGGACCCCGAAGATGGGTACGGGTGGGAAAAGCTGTTTGCCGAGCGAGAGTGTCGCCACTACTGGGAGGATTACGGTCTCGAGACGCGCGTCGCTCGATTCCACAACGTGTACGGTCCCCTCGGCGCGTACGCCGGTGGCCGTGAAAAATCACCCGCGGCGATGTGCCGAAAGGTCGCGCAGGCAGCCGACGGGGGAGAAGTCGAGATCTGGGGCGACGGGGCGCAGACGCGATCCTATTGCTACGTGGACGACTGCGTGGAAGGAATCCGCCGCCTCATGGATTCCGAGCATCGTACGCCCCTGAACATCGGGCAGGAGCGTCTCGTGTCGATCGACGAACTGGTCGACATCGTGGCGCACGTGGCAGGCAAACGCGTTGTCAAACGGCATATTCCCGGCGCCCTCGGCGTCCGCGGCCGCACGAGCGACAATTCTCGGCTTCGTGCCGTGCTCGGATGGGAACCGTTGACTCCGCTCGAAGAGGGGTTACGCCACACCTATCGTTGGGTTGCCGACCGGATCGCGACCGGCTCCCGCGACGCGGCCGGGATCAGCGGCGGCCATCGAGACCAACCGCTTGCTGTTACTCGTTAACGCCCACTACGCCCCCGACGTCGCTTCGAGCGGTCAGCACCTAGGGGATCTTGCCGAGTATCTGGCGGGGCGGGGGATGGCGGTGGAAGTCGTGA
>PLLD01000257.1 GCA_003141205.1 Gemmatimonadota bacterium | reverse complement strand
GCCTCGTCGTCAGCCAGCAGGACCAGAAATCCCAGCTCCAGAACAAGCAGAAAGCGCTCGAGGTGCTGCGCGCTCGCCTGCTCGACGCCAAGCTCGCCGCGCAGGAGGCGGAGCGCTCCCGGCTCCGTCGCACGCAGGTCGGCACGGGCGACCGGTCCGCCAAGGTTCGGACATACAATTTCCCGCAAAATCGGGTAACGGACCACCGCATTGGCCTCGATCTCTACGGTGAGCTGGACCGGATCATCGATGGCGACGTGGACGACCTGGTCGAGGCGCTAAAGATCGCCAACGTCGAGGAGCGCCTCGGAGAAGGGGAAGGGGAGGGGGGGTGACGGCGGCGCTCGGGGAGGTACTCGTTGGGGCCCTCGTGGCCGAGGTCGCGGACCGCGTCCGTTTTGTGGCGGACGACGATCCCGGTCGCGAAGCGCAGGATCTGCTTGCGGCCGTGCTGGGCCAGCCGCGCTGGTGGGCCGCGGCGCATTCCGTGACCCCGATGCCGGACGCCGTCGCGATCCGAGTGCGGGCCGCCGCGGCTCGCCGTGCGCTCGGAATGCCATTCGCCTACGCCGTCGGCGAAGCGGCCTTCCGCCATCTGACGCTCGCGGTCGACGCGCGCGTCCTCATCCCGCGACCCGAGACGGAGCTGCTCGTCGATCTCGTCCTCGAGCACGTGCGGCCGGCTCCCGGCGGGATCGCGATCGATGTCGGCACCGGGTCGGGGGCCATTGCACTGGCGCTTGCGTCCGAAGGGGCCTTCGATCGTGTGATCGGCATCGACGTATCGACCGATGCCCTCGTGGTCGCTCGCGCAAATGCGTGCCGACTGCCGGCGCCGATGGCGTCGGCCGTGGAATTTCGGGACGGGTCCTACCTCGCGCCCGCGCGCGACGTGCGTGCGCGTGCCGTGGTCTCGAATCCGCCGTATATCGCCTTCTCGGAAGCCGCGGCGCTGCCGGCGGCCGTCCGCTCGTGGGAGCCTCCCGTGGCACTCCTGACCGGCTCCGACGGATTGTGCGCGACGGACGCCATCGTTCGCGAGGCTGCTGATATTCTGGAGCCGGCGGGCGTTCTCGTGCTCGAGGTCGACTGCCGGCGCGCCGGGCGGGCGGCGGAGCTCGCGGCCGCGGACGGACGGTATGCCGGGATCGAGGTGCGGCGGGATCTCGCGGGTCGTGACCGGTACGTGGTCGCGATTCGGCGATAGGAGGCAGCGTGCCCGCACCGCCGCGCGGCCGGCTCATCGTGCTCGAAGGCTCCGACGGTGTCGGGAAGACGACCCAGGCCGCCCGGCTCGCGGACCGGCTGCGGGCGGAATGTCCGGGTCGGTCGGTCGTGTCCCTGCGTGAGCCCGGGGGAACGCCGCTCGGAGACGACCTCCGCCGCATCCTTCTGGATCCCGCCCAGAAGATCGGAGCCGAGACGGAGGCGCTGCTCTTTCTCGCCTCGCGAGCGCAGCTCGTGCGGGATGTGATCCACCCGCACCTGCGCTCGGGTGCGCTCGTCGTGCTCGATCGTTTCTTCCTCTCGACCTACGCGTATCAGATCGGGGGGCACGGGTTGCCCGAGGACGTGATCCGCGCGGCGAATGCGTTAGCGGTGCAGGGTACGGTCCCGGATCGAACCGTATTGTTCGACTATCCGGCGGTCGACGCGCTTGCGCGCGCGGAGGCGCGTGTGGCGGAGGCGCGTGTGGCGGAGGCTGGGGGCGATCGGATGCACGGGCTCGGCCCCGCCTTTCATGCCCGGGTGGCCGCGGCCTTCGCGCAATTCGCGGACCCGGCCTGGCAGGCGGGTCACCCGGAATGCGGCCCGATCGTTGCCGTGGACGCGCGAGGGACCCCCGACGCGGTTGCGGCGCGCGGCTGGGCTGCGGTGCGGGATCTGATCTGAGGCCGGGCGGTCGACGGTCCTGAACACGGACCCTGAACATGGACAAGGGATGAGCGACGACATGGGCTCACGGTTTCGAATTGTCACGGCGACATTGGCGGCCGCACTGATCTGCGGCGGCTTCGTCATGCGGCACGACCTATCGTGGCGGGGCCGCGGGTCCTGGCGATGGTTTGGTGGCCGCCCGGCATCCCATGTGACCGGCCTCCGTCTCTTCGACGACGTTCGTCAGCACGTCGCGCGGGACTATGTGGACGCTCTCAGCCCCGATCGGATCTACCAGGCGGCCACGACGGGGATGTTGAACCAGCTGCACGATCCGCGGACACGGCTCCTGGCGTCGGAGCGCGACCGCGCCGCGGGAGACGCCCGGGATTCACTCCGGGTGGGTGTCCGCCGCGGCGTGGCGCAGCGTCCGGTTCTGCTGGAGCGCGGGATCGGGTATCTCGCTGCACCTGTCTTCGGCGATTCCACGAGCCATGCGCTGGATCACGCGATCGACTCCCTGCGCGCCCTCGGAATGCGAACGCTGATTCTCGACCTGCGGCACAACGGCACGTCGTCGCTCGATCGGGGCGTCGCGGTCGCGGACCTCTTTCTGCGCCCCGGCGAGACCGTCGTCACGAGCCGGGGCCGCGGCGCCGGAACGACGCGGGTCATCGTCGACCGGAGTGCCGCGCGCTGGACCGGGTTGGGCGTCATTCTCCTCATCGATAGCTCGACCGCGCGCGGGTCGGAGATCGTCGCCGGTGCGCTCCAGGACCACGATCGCGCTCTGGTCGTCGGCACGCCATCGTCCGGCAATGGGGGGGACGCCGCGACCTTCCCGATCGACGGAGGCGCCGTCCGACTGACGACCGCGCGGTGGTTCACGCCGTCCGGGCGGCGCATCGATCGCATCGATCCACGGTGGGGAGGCGACGACGCCACCGACGAGGGCGGGCCGGGCGACAGCACCGCTGCGGCCGGCGATTCGACGGCCGGAGGCCGCTACAGGACGGATGCGGGGCGATCGCTCCCTGCGGGCGGCACGATCGCGCCCGATGTGCTTGTGATCGATACGGCCGCAACGGCGGCGCGGCACGACCTCCGTGCGGACCCGGTGATCCGGACGGCGCGGGATCTCGCCGCGCGCGCCGCGTCCCCATCCGATCTGGTGCTGCACTCCGCGCGCACGGCGGGAGCCACGGACTCGATCTCGAGGGGGCCGACGCGCCCATGATGGCGCGGGCCGCCCCGCGCGTGTTCATCGTCGGGGCCGGGCGAGCCGGCCGAAGCCTCGCGCGGGCGTGGCGCGCGGCGCATGTCGACGTCACCCATGTGCGCCGCCGCGGCGGCGCGTGGCGCCGTCTCTCCCGCTCGACCGTCGTCATCGTCGCGGTCCGCGATGCGGAGCTCCCGGCGACTCTGCGCGAGCTGCGCGCCGCACCGTTGGCGGCGGGCGCGGTGATCCTGCACACGAGCGGAGCGCTGGACCCGCACGCCGGGTTGGCGCCTTTGCGCCGAGCAGGGCACCCCGCCGGCACCTTCCACCCGATCGTGCCGCTGGCGCATCCCACGCGTGCGGCGCGGCGCCTACGCGGTGCGTGGATCGGCATCGACGGCGATCCGGGCGCGCGCCGGGCGGCCCGCGCGCTCGCCGCCGCTCTCGGCGCGCGCGTCCTCGTCATTCCCGCGGGTGACCGCGCGCTGTATCACGCGGCGGCCGTCTTCGCAGCGAACTTTCCGGTCGTCCTTGCGGCCGTCGCGGAGCGTCTCATGCGGAGATCCGGCATCGACCCGCGCACCGCGCGCGCGGTCGTCTACACGCTTCTGCGGGCCACCGTCGAGAATCTCGCTGGTGCCAACCCCGCACGCGCGCTCACGGGGCCCGCGGCCCGGGGCGACCGGGCGAGCATCGCCCGGCACATCGCTGCGTTAAAGGGGGAGCGTCCGGTGGCCGATGCCTACCGCGCGCTCAGCCGCCTCGCCGGTCAGCTCGTTTCGCCTGCGAGGTGAGCTTGATCGACCACCTTCACCCCGGGAGGCGGGGTAAAGGTGAACGTGCTGCGATCGACCGGTGTGTTGAACGCGATCTTCGTCAGCCGAACGTGCCGCACCGTTCCATTGACGTCCGTCACCTCGAACTGCCGGACGACGGCGTCCTGCAGGTCGATCCAGAGCTTCGCCTGCGTGAACTGCGATTCTCCCTTCGGTATCAGAATCACGGCGCGGGTCTCGCGACCGGCGACGGTATCGGCCCCGCCGTCGCTGGCGGTGTAGTGCTCCTCGGGCGCCGTCAGGAACTGCCCGATGAAATCCACCGATGTGGCGCCCGCCCCCGATCCCACCGGCATGCGGACGACGCGCCCGGGAGTCGCGCTCGGCACGTATACCCACACCCAGGATCCGTCGGCGACGATGCGGTCGTTCGCGTCGTCCGCCGGATCGGTGAATCGGACCGCGATCCGGTTCGGGCGCTGCTGGACGTAGTCGCCGTGCGACACGGCCGTGGAGCCGGTGATCGGATTCGTGAGCGCCTGCTCGAACGTGGCGCGCATGGTGCGCACATCCGCGTACGCCTTCACCGCGCGAGCGAGGACCGCTGACGGCGACGGGTTGGCGAGGGGCGCCGGCGGTGCGTGCGTGTGCGTGAGGGGCACGGCCCACAGGGCCGGGAAGAGCGCGCACGCGTGACGGAGGGACCGGGCTGCGAAGATCATGCTGGTCCTACACGTGGGCCGTAGCGAACGTGCCATCCGAAGTCGCCAGCGCGCGCCCGATCGCCTGCGCGATCGGGCGCAGCTCCCCCACGAGCTCGGCGAATTGGTCCGGATACAGCGACTGCGCGCCGTCCGACAACGCCTGATCCGGAGCGGGATGGACCTCGACGAGAATTCCATCGGCACCGGCCGCGAGCGCGGCGCGCGCCATCGGCGTGACCTGGCCGCGCGCGCCGGTGCCGTGGCTGGGGTCGGCGACGATCGGCAGGTGGGACAGCTTGTGGACGAGCGGGATCGCCGTGAGATCGAACATGTTCCGCACGGCCGGATCGAAGCTGCGGACGCCGCGCTCGCAAAGAATGACCTGCCCGTTCCCCTCGGCCAGCAGATACTCCGCGCTCATCAGAAGATCCGTCACCGTGGCCGCCATCCCGCGCTTGAGCAGCACCGGCCTCTGCAGCTTGCCGACCGCCTTGAGCAGGGAATAGTTCTGCATGTTGCGCGCTCCGATCTGGATGCAATCGGCGTACTCGGCGACGAGGCGCGCACCCTCCTCGTCCATCGCCTCCGTGACGACCGGGAGTCCGGTCTCGGCGCGCGCGAGCGCCAGGAGCTCCAGCCCTTTCCGGCCGAGCCCCTGGAAGGCGTACGGGGAGCTGCGGGGCTTGAACGCGCCTCCGCGCAGCGCGGTCGCCCCCGCAGCCTTGACCTGGCGGGCGGCCTCGAGGATCTGCGCCTCGCTCTCCACGGAGCAGGGACCGGCGATGATCACGACGTCGCGGCCGCCCACGCGGACGCCGGGCGCGAGCTCCACGATCGTGCTCTCCGGCTTCCATTCGCGCGAGACCTGCTTGTACGGCTGCGACACGTGGATCACTTCCGCGACGCCCGGGAGCGCCTCGATCCGCGAGCTGTCGACGCGGCCGTCGTTGCCCACCAGGCCGATGGCCGTCCGTTGCGCGCCGGGCATCGGACGCGCCCCATAGCCCAATTCCTCGATCGTCCGCACGACGCGATCGACTTCGGCGTTGGTCGCCCCGTGGTGCATGACGACGAGCATGGCTAGGTGCTCTGGAGCGCGGGGGCCGTTTCCTGTGCGCCATCCCGGAGGCTGCGCATCCGGCTGGCCACGGCCGGTATCGGGGGCTCCGCCGCGACAGGACTGGCCCGCAACCGGACGCTGACGAGCGACGAGACGCCCGGCTCCTGCATCGTCACGCCGTAGACCGCATCGGCCGCCTCGGTCGTCGTGCGCGGGTTGTGCGTGATGACGATGAACTGCGTCTTCACCTTGAACGTGTTGAGCATGCGCACGAACCGGCCGATGTTCTGGTCATCGAGCGGCGCGTCGACCTCGTCCAGCAGGCAGAAGGGGCTCGGCTTGGTGAGGAAGATGCCGAACAGAAGAGACAGCGCGACGAGCGCCCGCTCCCCCGTCGACAGCAGGTGGATCCGCTGCGTCCGCTTCCCGCGCGGCGACGCGTGGATCTCGATGTCGCAATCGAGCGGAGCGTCGGGATTCTCCAGCCGCAGATCGCACTCGCCACCGCCGAACAGCTCCATGAAGATCTGCCGGAAATGCTGCCGCACCTGCTCGAACGTGACTAGGAACAGCTCGCGCGCCGTCGTGTCGATCTCGCGGATCGCCTGGTGCAGCGAGGCCTGGGCCGCGGCGATGTCCGCCCGTTGCGTCGTGAGGAACTCGAACCGCTTGAGCTCCTCGGCATGCTCCTCGATCGCGAGAGGGTTCACCGGCCCCAGCGCGGCGAGCTCGTCGCGCAACGCCGCGGCATCCTGCCGCAGCACCTCCTCATCGGCGTCGAGCGCCGGGCACTCCGCCACCAGCGTGGCCCACGGCTGCCGCCACTCGGTCTCGATCCGGTCGCGCACCGCGCGGTCGCGCCCCGCGAGCTCGGCGTGCCGCAGTTGCACGCGATGGTGCTCGTCGCCGAGCGCGGTCCCCTCGTGCCGCGCGGTGTCGAGCGACCGCTCGGCCTCCGATTGGGCATCATCCGCCCCGCGGACCGCGCCTTCGGCGGCCGCGAGCTGCGTCTCCGCGTCGGCCAGGGCCGCGTGGCGCGCGGCCAGGTCCAGTCGCCACGTCGTCAACTGCTCGACCAGCGCGCCATCCGCGCTCGCCAGTGTCTCCAGCTCGGTGCGCAACGCCGCCACGCGCTCGGCCGCCGACGCGCATTCGTCGGCGAGGTGGCGCTCGCGCTCGACGGCCACCTGCAGGCGCGCCTCCTGCCGGGCGAGGGCAACCTGTCCCGCCGACTGGGCCTCCCGCGCGACATCTCGATCGCGCTCGGCCGCGGCCACCGCCGAGCGGGCGGCCGTCGTTGCGGCCGCCCGCTCGCTCGCGACCGTCGTCGCCTCGTCGACAGCCCCCTGCAGGTGATCCAGCTGGGCCGCCAAGCCGCCGGCCCGCTCCGTCAGGCGCGCGTGCAATTCCGCGGTCTCGCGTGCGTCGCGCTCCAATCGATCGCGCCGGCGCTCGGCGTCGGCGAACCGGTCCTCGACGGCGCGACCCGCACGCGTCGCCTCCGCGGCCGCGTCCTCCGCCCGGGCGACGGTCGATTCCGCCGCGTCCACATCGGCCCGCGCCGACGCCGCCCGAGCCAGAGCGGTCTCGCGCGCGGCGGCCGCGGCGGACCGCTCGGTGCGGACGGCGGAGAGCTCGGCCCGCCGGCGGAGAGGACCCGCCCCGCTTGTGGCGCCCGGCAGCCAGATCGCGCCGTGGGCGTCCTCGAACGCAGCACCCGCGTCGAGCTCGCGCACGCGGCCGAGCAGCGCATGCACCCAGGCGCGCGCGGTGTCCGTTGGGGAGACGCGCGTGGCCAGCGAGGCCGGTGCATCCCCGCCGGAGACGGCGGCCGCATCGAGCGGAAGGAGCAGTAACGGGCCCGGAGCGGTTTCGGCGTGCCAGGCGCGGATCGCATCCGCGGCCGCACGATCGCGCACGAGCACCGCGTGGACCGTCGATCCGAGGAATCGCTCGATCGTCGTCGCGTCCTCTGCGCCGGCGCTCAGGAAATCCGACAACGGTCCGAGAATGGCCCCCTCGGGGAAGTGCGCGCGGTCCTTCAAGAGCCGTGCGGCTGCCGGGGCCAGTCCCACCCGCTCCCGCTCGAGAGCTTCCAGCGTCCCGAGCTTGCCGTCGAGTGTCGTGACGGCGTCCTCGGCGCGCGCGAGCTCCTGCCGCGCAACGACATCGGCGGCCTGTGCCGCGCGCCGCGCCTCGCCGGCATCCACGAGCGCGGCTGCCGCCGTCTCCGCCGCTCCCCGCGCGGCGGCGCGCTCGGCCTGGATCGTCGCGACCTCACGTGCGGCCGCGGTCAGCTGCGGTCCACGCTCCGCGCGCTCGGACGCGAGCACCGTCAGGCGCTCGGCGATCTCCGCCTTCTCGCGAGCCGCGGCTGCGCGATCGAGGTCGGACCGTGCCGCGACATCGCGAACGGTACGGAGGTCGGCTTCCGTCGCCTCGAGGGCCGCACGTGCCGCGGCGAGGGCATGCCGTCCGGTCTCCTCACGGCTCGTCGCGTCGGCGAGCGCGCTGGCCGCCGCGCGCACCTCGGCATCGAGCCGGAGCCGCTCGACCGCCGCGACCTCGCGCTCGGCCTGCACGCGGCCGCCGGCCACCTCACCCGAGCGGCGTTCCTCGTCCGCCTGCTGCCGCCGCGCGGCGGCGTTGCGCTGGCGCTCTTCCGCCACGCCGATCTCCGCCCGGAGGTTCGCCACCATCTGCTGCTGGGCTGCCACCGCCCGCGCCGTCTCCGCCCGGCGGGCCTCGGCCGCGCCGCGCTCGAGGTGTGCCGCCGTACGCCGCTCCTCCGCCTCCCGGGCCGCGGCTCCCGCGGCGGGGATGCGATCCCCGAGCACCGTCAGTTCGGCCGCGAGCGCGATCAGCTCGGTCCGCGCGGACGCCAGCTCGCGTGCGGCGAGCGTGACGTCGACCGCCCGATATCGCGCCGAGAGCTCGCCGTGCCGCTCCGCGCGCCGGCGTTGCCGGGCGAGCGAGCGGACCTGCCCCTGCACCTCGCCGAGCAGATCCTCGAGGCGCGCGAGGTCGACGGATGTCTCTTCGAGGCGCCGCTCGGTCGTGCGCCGCCGGTCGCGATACAGGCCGACGCCGGCAGCCTCCTCGAACAGCTCGCGCCGGTCGTCCGGGCGATCCGACAACAGCGCGTCGATCATGCGGCTTTCGATGATCATCGCGGCGTCGGCTCCGAGCCCGGTCCCGCGCATGAGATCGTGAATGTCCCGCAGCCGGCACGGCGCGCCGTTGAGGAGGTAGTCGCTTTCGCCCGAGCGGCTCAGTCGCCGCGTGATCACGACTTCGCGGTAGGCGACGGGAAGGACGCCGTCCTCGTTGTCGAAGTGCAGGGAGACGTCGGCGATGCTGACCGGGCGCCGCGCCGAGGAGCCCTGGAAGATCACCTCATCCATCTTCACGCCGCGCAACGTGCGCGCGCGCTGCTCGCCGAGCACCCAGCGCACGGCATCCGCAATGTTGGACTTGCCGCAACCGTTCGGCCCGACGATCGCGGTAATACCCGGCTCAAAGGCGAGCGTCGTCGAGTCGGCGAAGCTCTTGAACCCGTGCATCTCTAACTTCGTCAACCGCATTCGGTGCTCGGGGAAGTGGAAGAGGTTACGGGTTCTGCGACCGCACCCAGTACTGCGCGCGGGATGCCCGCCCGGCGGAATCGGCCGCTGCGGAGGTAGGATACGGGCCAAGGATCACGCGGAACAGGGGGTGGCGCTTCCTCGGCTCGGAGACGACGTACGGGTCGGCGCCGCCGGCCCGTACCCGTGCGGCCACGGAGCGTGCCGTGTCGGGACTCGTCGTGGCGACGAACTGCACGACGTAGACGGGGACGTCGGGGGCCGCGGCGGCCGGCGTGGCGGTCACGGACTCCGACGCCGCGAACGGTGGCGGCGCGTCGGTCGCGGACGATGGGCCAGCGGCGACGCTCCCCGGGGCGACGCTCCCGGGGGCGCCCGTGCTCTCGGCCACCATGGACGTGTCGTGCGGGCGCGCGGGGCGCGGAGAGGCACGGGGTGGGGACGGGGCCGCGGCGGATTCCCGCGCCGCGCGAAGGGTCAGCAGCCGCGTGAGGCCGATGAGCAGCGCTACGAGAATGAGCGCTATCAGAATGATGCGCGAGCGACGCGAACCGCCGCCTTCCTCTTCCCACGGCCGCCGGCGCGCCTGACGCGGGGGCGCGAGCCACTCGCTCGCCGCGGGATCGGCCGGGATGACGCGGTCCATGCGGCCGAGGAAGGCGCGCGCGCCGGGGACGTCCATCGGCATGAGGAACACCACCTGCTCCCCCGCGACACGTGCCGCCTCGAGAAGCCGTTGCCACCGAGGGTGTGGAAGGACCGATTCGTAGGAGAGCGGCTCCGTGCCACTGCGGATGACGTAGACGTTCCGCTCGGACGTCCAGCGCGTGACCGCGCCGAAAGAGATCCCATAGGTGAAGCAATCCGAGACGCCGTGCGGGTCATCCGTCGGAACGACCGCGGCGAGGGGTGGGGCGCCCCCCGTCAGGTCGACGAGCGTTACGCGATGCGTGACGGCGCGCGTTCGCGCGAGACCGAGCGCGGCCTGGGCGGTCACCGTGGGATCGCCCCCGACGACGGCAATCGATGTGATGTGCTCCGCGACGCCGATACGCGTCTTGTCGCGCCGACTCGCCTTTCCACGTGTCGGGCTCATGGCGTGCCCTCGTAGACCCAGTACATGCGATGCGCCGCCTGACCCACCGAATCCGCCTGAGCGTGCGTCGGGTACGGGCCGAGGACGACCCGATACACCGTGACGCCGCCGCGCGCGGTGGATACCACGTGTGGCCGGCTTCCCCGGGCATCGATCGTCGCCGCGATCGAGCGCGCGTTCTCGACGCTGAGATTGGCCGCGAACTGCACGATGAATCCGACGACCTCGCCGGTGAGAGCGTGGGCGGTGTCCGGGCCACCGTGAGGTGTTGGCCCACCGTGAGGTGTTGGCCCACCGTGATTGGGTGGTTCCGTGCTGTCCGGCGGGATCGGGCGCCCTGCGCTGTCCGACCCCTCCGACCGGATCGCCATCTGGATCGAGTCGGACGAATCCGGGACGATGCGCGCGAAGCTGACGGGTTCGTCCAATCCGCGCGGACGCGGCCGGAACCCGTTCCACCGGATGGGAATCCAGACATCGCGCGCGCCCCCGGGAACGGTTCGGCGGGGGCGCAACGAATCGGCATCGACGAAGATCACGTCGGAGCCGTCGGCCAGCGCGATACCGCCGTCCGGCCCCACGAACGGGAGGTCGGTCGTCCAGCTCGTCCGCACGGTTCCGACGACGTGGTCGGAGCCGACGGTGATCACCCAGACGGTATCGTCGGCGGAGCGGGCCAGGAGGTAGCGGCCGAGCGGGTCCATGCGCAGATCGGCGGGGGCGCCAGGCAGATCGATCTGGCCGCGGACGCGGTTCGTATAGCGGTCTACGATGCGGATGCCGGGCGTCGAATCCAGCGCCACGTACAACCGATCGCCGCTCGGCGTGGGGACCGCTACGTGAATGTGGCGATCGAATTCCACGACCGGAATCAAGGCCATGTCCGGGACGTGCACCGCTGCGATCCGCGCGCCGATGATGCAATACAGCCGATCGCCGACCTGCGGGCGGATGAGCCGGTCGACGTGCGGAAGAACGGCGGAGTCGAGCACGCGCGAATCGGGTGGCCGCAGGCGCCAGACGATCGTGCGGTCGCCGGCATCGCCGACGATGAGGAGCGATCCGTCGGCTTGCGGGGCGACGTTGCGCGCCGGGTGCGACAGGGACCGCGTCCACGGTGTGGCGTCCGCGCGCGTCAGGCGGGTGACCCCACCCGTCGGAGTGACTCCGTAGACGGCGGCGCCATCGGTCGACGTCAGCGCGGCGAGCTTGCCTCCGGCCGGTGCCATGACGTGACCGGTGCGGAGGTCGACGCGCCGCAACGCGCCCGCCGCATCGATGACGGCGAGGGAGCCCGCCTCCTCATCGAACCCGAGCACGCGCGCAATGCGCGGCGCCTTGTCGGCCGAGTTCCAGAGGGCCGAGTCCAGGATCGTGTACGAGTAGGCGCGGACGAGGCCGCCTGTTCGCGCGACGCGCAGGACGATCGGATCCAATCCCGGGGCGACCAGCGGCTCCGCCGGACGGTGAACCGCTACCGTGGACGCCACCGATGTGGCCTGCGGCCGGTCGCTTCGACCGCACGCCGCGAGCGCCAGAATCGTTGTACCGCACACCGTGATCCGCACGGTGAGAATGTAGCACCGCCGGCTGGATCCGGCCGTCCCCCTAGAAGCTCGGGCCGATGGACCAGCGCCAGTAACCCTTGCGTCCCGCATCGATCGGGATCGCGTAGTCCCAGCGAATGATGGCGAACCCGTACAGGTTGAGGCGGATCCCGGCCCCGTAACTGGAGAGGAGATACCGCTGGGTCGACGGATTGTAGTTCGCCGGCTGCGAGAAATACAACGTCTGTCCCTTGGACCAGGCGGAGCCTATGTCGTAGAAGATGAGTCCGTCTACGGGCGGCAGCGAGATGGGCAACAGACCAAGGTCGATGCGCCGGATCACGGGGAAGCGCAGCTCCACATTGCCGAGCACGTAGCGGCTGCCGAGTCCCTCGATCGAATTACATACCTGTGAGGTCGAGCCGGTGACGACCAGGGAGCCACAACTGCTGTTGTAGAGCGGGTCGTACCGGTCGTATCCGCGAAGGAAATACGGGCTGGCGATGTATTTCGGGAACGCCGTCTCGTCCCGGCCGATCGACAGATCCGTCTCGAACCGGGTGGCCAGCGTCAGGAAGTCGAACAGGATCGGGACATAGCGGCGATAGTCGACGAGGTATTCCATCCATTGATACGACCCGACGGCCGGCTCGATCTGCAGACGGAACCGGCGTCCCGAGATCGGTCCCGTCGTGCCGAAGAGAATGTTGTCCGCGACGAGGGCGACGTACGGCTGCGCGTAATTCAGCTGCGCGGCGTTCCGGATGCTGTCGAGTCCGAATCCGGTGGCTGTCCGGCTTATCGTGTCGATCGCACTGCTCAGGAAATAGTTCGACCGGCTCACGTTGTTGTACCGGAGTCCGAACTCCCAACGCTCGAACCGATTGATCGGAAAGTAGGCGATCCCGAACGCCTGGCGGATCGCGTAGCGCGAGAGCACGAGCTGCTCCGTCGCATTGGCTCCTGAGACGGTGGACCCGGCGAGCAGCTGGTCGGACGAATAGAAATAGTACGGCACCTGGTAGGCGCCGACGCTGTACTGGATGCGGTGCCCGAGATTGGTGTACGAGGCGAACAGCTGCGCGTCGTTGAAGCTTCCGTTGACGGCGGCGGAGAACGTGAGGTTGGAGTTTCCCGTGAGGTCGCTCAGTATGACGGTGGTCCCGCCATAGAGGCCGCTGTAGTACCCGCCATTCACGTACCCGATGTTGGGCTGGGCGATGTAGTCGAGCTGGTACGACGTCTTGTAGGGTCTGTCCTTGAAGCGGGCGGAGTCGGGCAGCGCGAGCCGGGCGCTATCCAGCATCTGCGCCACCGTGACCGGACCGCCACCAAGCGGAAGGGTGCCGCTCGGCACGGCATCGGACGGCCGGATCCCGGTCGCTCCCCGATAAAACGAGCTCTGCGTGGCGAGCCCCGAGGCGGTCGTGTCCGCCAGCGCACCCGGCAGCGCACGCCCCAGGGACGAGTCGGCCTCGCGGCGGGCCAGGACGGGGAGGGGGACGGCGGTCGTGTCGCGGAACGGCTCGCCGCGCAGGGCGCGCGGATTGTCCAGCGACCAGACCGTGTACCCCTCTTCCTGGTAATACGTGAACGCGAGTCGGTCCGCCTGACGCGCCCAGGTGATCGAGGGGCTCACGTCCGTGATCGCGGAGATCCCGCCGACGACGTTGGTCAACTGGTAGTGCTGCTTCGTCGGAACGTCGTAGAGGAAGATGTTGGCGGTTCCCGTGCGATCCGAGACGTACGCGATCGATTGTCCGTCGGGCGCCCACATCGGATTGGTGTTGAGTCCCCGCTGGCCCGGCAGCACCGTGATCTGACCCGTCCCGACGTCGTACAGGCAGACCTTCATGGGGGGGAAGTGCAGCGTCTCGAAGCTGGCGTCGGGGCCGCGGTCGCTCGCGAACGCGATCGTCCGCCCATCGGGCGACCACTGCGGCATGAGGTCGCCGTGCCTGTCGTTGGTCAACTGATGCACCGCGCCGCTCGCGACGTCGACCGTGTACAGATCCGTGATCCCGCCTTTCATCCCGCTGAACACGATCGTTTGCCCGTCGGGCGACCACGCCGGGTTGTTCACGTCGACGTGAATCGTCTCGAAACGTTTTGTGACCTTATGCCGGTGGACATCGAGCAGATAGAGCGCCTGCCTCCCCCCGGTGAGCGCGGTGAACGCCAGGGAGCGTCCATCGAGCGAGAATGCGCTCTGCGTGTAGATCAGCTGCAGCTCGGTGAAATTCGCGTTCAGCGTGCTCTTCACCAGGCGCTTGATCCGCTTGCCCGTGCGCCCGTCGCCGAGCCAGATGTCGGGAAACACCTCGCCGCGCAGGAAACTTCCCGTCGAAATGAAGGCGATGTAGCGCCCGTCGTTCGAAAAGGAGGGAGCGATGAAGAACGGGTTGCCGCCGCCGGTCTTTCGCGGGTTGAGCAGGGGCTGCGAGAATTTCCGGGGGCGCTGCAAGACGGCCACGGGCGGCAGGTAGCGCGTCTGCATCGCTTCGCGCCATTCCTCGCTGAGATCCTCGAGAGACATCCCCAGCTGCGCGCGGAACGAGCGCTCGATGCCCACGTTGGGCACCTGCGCCATGATCCGTCCGATCATGTCGTCGCCCCACCGCGCGCCGATGTACGCCCAGAGCGACTCGCCGAACCGGTAGGGGAAGTACCGTTGCGGGTCGCGCTCCATGTCCTGAATGGTCGGCAGGTGTCCGTTGAGCGCGGCGTCCCGCATCCACATCGACGTCAGCGGATCGTTCGGCCCCTTGGACAGGTATTCCGCCATCCCTTCCATGAACCAGAGCGGCGGGTTGACGCGCACGAGCTGCTGAATTCCGCCCCCCGCCCGCCCGCGCCCGAAGATGTCGAATTGAAACTCGTGCACCATCTCGTGCGTGAGCACGTGCTCGAAGCTGTGGTAATCCCCGGTGAAGGGGAGGATCATGCGCTGGCGGAGCGGCTCGGTCACGCCCCCCGTGCCCTCTCCGAGATCCCCGGTCACGTTGTTCTGCCCGAAGTCCGAGCGCGACGCGAACAGGAGGATCGGCTTCTTCTCCCGGAACTGATGATCCAGCAGCCGGGACAGCCGGGCGTAATCGCGCTCCGCCAGCCGCGCCGCGTCGTAGGCGGCCTCGCGCTCCTGCGGGTAGTAATGGATGAGGAAGTGTTCCGTCTCCAGCACGCGCCACTCGAAGCGGTGGTACTGGACGGCGTTCTCCCCGAACGTGTCGTCGTACTGGGCGTGCAGCCGGGCGAAGGCGCCGCTGGCCGCGAGCGCGAGCAAACCCGCCAGCGCCGTTCGCAGCGCCCGCCGTCCCGAACCCCGTGTCTGCATCATCCGATGGCTGCCGCGACGGGCGTGATCTCCGCGTCTCCCCAGAGGCGTTCGAGCTGGTAGAACTGCCGCAGCACCGGATGGAACACGTGCACCACGAAGTCGACGTAGTCGAGCAGCACCCACCGGCCCTGCGCCATCCCTTCGATGTGATACGCCGACATCCCCGACCGCTTCAGCTCGGCCTGGACGTGCTCTGCCACACTCCGTACGTGCGTGTCCGATGTTCCGCTGGCGATCACGAAATAGTCCGTCATGTCGGTCACCGATCGTAAATCGAGGATCACGACATCCGTTGCCTTTCGATCCAGACACAGCGCGGCCGCGCGCTGGGCGACGGCGGTCACGTCACGGCTCGATGAGGATCGGGTCACGCGTCCCCGGTCAGGTCGAACAGTGCCAGTAACCGCCCACGCACCAAAATGTTCCTTACGCAGCCTTGATGACCCAGACCTTAATCTCGGGATGAACGTCGGCGTGGAGCCGGATCGGCACCCGATAGACGCCCAGCATCCGGATCGGCTCGTGCAGCTCCACCTGCCGTTTTTCGATGGGGAACCCCTGCGCTTCGAGCTGATGCACGATATCCGTCGCCGTGACGGACCCGAACAACTTGCCTTCCTCGCCGACACGAGCCGAGAAGGTCAGCGAGACCTGCTCGAGACGCGCGGCGATCCCTTCGGCCTGCTCGCGCCGGGTGGTCTCGGCGGCCTCGAGGCGCTGACGCTCCTGCTGAATGCGCTTCTTGTTCCCCGCGGTGGCGGCGTACGCGAGCCCGCGCGGGAGCAGGTAGTTGCGGCCGTACCCCGCGGACACGTTCACGATGTCGCCCGGATGACCCACGTTCGCGACGGCGACTCTCAGGATGACTTCCATCAGGCCGCGTACCCCTTGACGTACGGGATCAGCGCCAGGTAGCGCGCCCGCTTGATCGAGTTGGCGAGCTGGCGCTGGTGCCGCGCGCAGGTGCCGCTCAACCGGCTCGGCAGGATCTTGCCATGATCCGTGATGAAGCGGCCCAGCGTGCGGTCGTCCTTGTAGTCGATCCAGTGTACCCGCGTCTCGCAGAACGGGCAGGATTTCTGTTGCCGGCGCATTAGCGGTTATTCCTCGTCATCGTCGTCGTCGCGGCGTCGCGTGCCGACGAGATCTTCGTCGGAGAGCTGCGGCGCACCCAGCTCGTGCTCGTGGAGAGTCACCAGGTAGCGCACCACCCCTTCGTCGAGCTTGAGCGCGCGCTCGTACTCGGGCAGCACCACGGGGTCCGCCGTGAATCGCGCGATCGCGTAATACCCGGTGTCCCGGGGTCCGATCGTGTAGGCCAGCTGCCGGCGCCCCCACGTGTCGACCGTCAGGTCGGCCGGAGCCGTTGCCTTGGGTCCCAGCATGGCGTGGTAGCGGGTCAATTTCTCGGTAATGGCCGTGTCTTCGAGCGCCGAATCGAAGATGTACACGACCTCATATGCACGCGGCATATGGCAATCTCCCTTTGGTCAGATGAATCCGTCCCCGACGGGTTGCCGGCCGCGGAGAAGGGCGAACTGCTAGAGAGCAGAAAGTAGAGAGTGGAGAGGAGCTAAAGGTAGTGGGGCTATACGTTGAAGCGAAAGAGCATCACGTCCCCATCGCGCACGACGTACTCCTTCCCCTCCGCCCGCACCTCGCCCCGCTCGCGCGCCTGCTTCCACCCCCCCGACGCGACGAACTCGTCGAACCCCACCGTCTCCGCGCGGATGAACCCGCGCTCGAAGTCG
>PLLD01000266.1 GCA_003141205.1 Gemmatimonadota bacterium | reverse complement strand
AGCGACGACGATTCCTACTACAGCATCCTGGTCCGCCGCTTGGTGGCGCGTCGCGGCCCGAACGCGCCGTCTTTGGGTCGGGGGCTCCTGATCGTCCAGCTCGACGGGGTCGCCCGGCCGGTTCTGGAGACGGCGGTGAAAGCCGGCCACGCCCCGACGATCGGGCGGCTCCTGCGGGATGGCAGCGGGGCATTGCACTCCTGGTCGCCTCTGTTGCCGCCGACGACGCCGGCCAGCCAGACCGGCATCCTCCATGGCCGGGCCGACGTCGTGCCGGGTTTCCGCTGGTACGAAAAGGAGACGGGCCGGCTGATCGTGGCAGACCATCCGGCGGACGCGGCAGAAATCATGCGGCGGGCCAGCAACGGCCACGGCCTGCTCGCCAATGACGGGGCGAGTATTGGCAACCTCGTGTCGGGTGACGCGCCGCGGAGCTATCTGACGATGGCAACGATCGAGGCCGACGAGCCGACCCACGACGAACGAAGGCTTCGGGGCTTCTTCGTCGGCACGGTCAACTACGTCCGGCTTTTCGTCCTGACCATCGGAGAGATGGCGAAGGAGCTCTACCAGGCCGAGCGCCAGCGGAGTCGGGGCATCGAGCCGCGGATGCACCGCGATCTCCACTACGCCATCGAGCGCGCAGTGACGAACGTCGCCCTGCGCACGGTCTCAACGTCGCTCGCGATCGAGGAGATGTACCGCGGTGCCTCGGTCATCTACATCGATTACACGGGCTACGACGCGGTCGCCCACCACTGCGGACCACAGCGTCGGGAGGCGATCGACGCTCTCGAAGGGATCGACCGCTCGATCGCGTCGCTGCTCATGGCGGCGAGACACGCCGCCCGCGACTACGACCTGGTTGCCCTGTCCGACCACGGACAGAACCTGGGACCGACCTTCAGTCAGTATTGTGGGCAATCGCTCGAGGACACGCTCGCGGGCTTGATGGGTGGATCCGCGGTCGTCGCGAGCGGCTCCGGGCCGACCGAACATGCCGGGAGCGGGCGTCGCATTGCGATGGAGTTCGGCAGGGCTTCGGGCCTCGTGCCCTTCCTGGCGCGCCGGTCGTTTAGGCCTAAGGGGCCACCGGGCGGGAAGCTGGCGGCCGGAGAGTCAGCTGCCCTGCCGGATGCCGTCGTGTGCGCGTCTGGCAACCTGGCCCACGTCTACTTCCCCGAGTTCCCGCGCCGGATGTCACGCGCGTCGGTCGAAGCGCGATATCCGGGCCTGATCTCGGCGCTGGCACATCATCGGGCAATAGGCGCCGTCCTGGTGCGGGGCGACGATGGTGCGATAGTCGGGGTTGGGTCGGGCGGCGAGACGCGACTAGCGGCCGCCCTACAGACGGGCCTCGCGGGTGACGCCGCGCTAGCTTCAAAGGCTGCTCACGGCGAGGACCCAACTTCCGGCGCGGACCCGCTCACCCGACTAGGGCCGGGCGCGAGGGAGGCGCTGGCGAGCCTCGCTGAGCTCGGTCATCTCGGCGACCTGATCGTGATCGGCAGCCTGGATCCTGCTACGGACGAAGTGATCGGGTTCGAGGAACTCGTAGGTTCGCATGGCGGTCTTGGTGAGGCCCAGATGCAGCCATTCCTGCTGTGCCCCGCTGCGTGGACCCTGCACTCCGATCCGCTCGTGGGAGCGGTCGGTGTGCACAACCAGCTGTGCGAGTGGCGTCCGGACGGCGCAGCCGGATAGCCATCGATCAGCGAGACACCGGTCTCCCCGCGAAGAGTCCGAAACATCATCGCGCTCTCAACAAGGGGTTATGTCAGCTGTTAGGAGCCATTGTCTCTTCCTACGAAACTCGCGTCCCACGACACGCCGTTCCATTTTACGATGGCTGTTGTTCGTCAAATCGTGCTCCCTGTTGGGCGGCGCGAGTCGGGCCGGAGATTTACGACTCCACCCCAACGTGGACAGCCGGGGGATCGCAGATGGTTCGGCAAGACGCGAGGATCGTCGTTTCGGGCGACTCCAGCATTCTCGAGGCGACCGACGCCGCCTTGGAGCTTCTCGAACTCACCTTCGACCAACTCCGGGCCCTGCCGCCCGGCAGCCTGAGCCTTGAAGAGGACAGAGTCGCGAGTTCAGGTTTCGAGGTGGCGTGGGATCGTGCCGGCCGGGGAGAGATCGTCGGCTCCGGTAGCGTCAGGCTCCTTGATGGGAGGCTCATCCGGCTCCGCTACCTCATCACCCCGCAGGCGGACGGGACGTTCGAGATCGTCATCGAGCGGGCGGACGAGCTCGTCTCCGAGCCGCCACGCATGTACACGATCGGCGCCGTCCTTTCGGCCTGGCGGGCCGCGGAACGGGATCTTGAAGAGGTAGTACCCGGGAGCGCAGAGTGGACCGCGGCACAGTCCGAAATCGAGTACTTCCGGGCCGAGTACAAGCGAGTGACGACGGGCGCGTCTGATCGCTAAACCTCGCGGCGCTCGCCGATTGTCACGCTGTCGTTAGACACCTGGTCGAGACGTCTCCGTCACCGAGAGATCGCCCAAGGCATTCTGCGTCCGAACCGCGAATGCGCGGCACGGCATCGATCAGATCGTCCGGGCCGACCCAGAAGGAAGGATTCTCATGCTTGACATTCCAAACATGACACTCGTCTCATGGCTCGCTATTGGTGCGGTCGCGGGCTTCCTCGCCAGCGTACTCACAGGTGCGCATGAAAGCCTGGTAACCATGATCGTCCTCGGAATCGTTGGGGCAGTCGTCGGTGGATGGGTCGCGAGCGACCTGCTCCATATCGCCAACGTGACCGGCGTCAACAGCACGAGCATCGCCGTCGCAACGATCGGCGCCGTCATCGTCATCTTCGTCGTCGGTGGCCTCAATCGCCGCGGCCGGTACGGCTGGCGCTGATTCAGACCTCAATGGGGCGTGCGCCAAGGAGACGCAGCGAACGCGAGAGGATCGGTTTCGACAGGAACCGGTCCTCTTTCGGTTTCGACAAGCGGATCGTTGTAGCCAACTCGCGCCTGGCATTGTCATGGTCTCCTGACCAGCGCCGAAAGACGCGCAACCATCGCTAGATGGAGAGGGCCGAGCTTGTGACATATCGCCCTGACCCCCGCATCGACTCCTACATCGATGCCCTGCCGGAGTGGCAGCAACTCGTCTGCCGCCAGGTTCGTGAGCTCGTCCACGCGGCCGATGACGACGTCACCGAAACCATCAAACGCACCGACCGGCCGTACTTCGTGCTCGCGGGCAACGTCTGCGCCCTTCTGGCAGCGAAGGACCACGTCAACGTATTCCTCTACGACGACGGCGTCGTCCCTGATCCGGACGGCATCATCACCGCCGGTCACGACAACAAGACGGCCCGCACCGTGGCTATCCACAATGGCGAGACAATCAACGAGCCGGCCCTCACAGCGATGTTTCGGAGCATCATCGCCAACAACCGCGCGGGCGGCTGGCGCAAGTTGAGGAGCGGCAGCTGACCCGGGCCTTTGGCGGCTTTCCCAAACCCGGAGAAGGACGAGGGCCTCTCGACGGGCGCCGGACGGCCGAGGTCGACCCGAGGTTCCGCTTGCTCGCGGAAACGAACCGCGACAAGCACTCATCCCACTCCCCGGCGCGTCCTTTCGCGCCCTACGGGCCGCGCTCGCTCCGACGGCGCCGGCAGTGACTGGCATGATCTGTCACAAGGAAGGAGGCGTTGCCTGTGTCAGTCGAGGTGAGACGCACGACCTTTGACCCCAGGCCGACGGCGGTCGTCGCCGCGATAACAATGTGGCCGGAGTTCCGGTCACTGTGGGGGCCGATGCTCGACAAGGTGTGGGCGTTTCTTCGAGCTGTCCCCGAGGGCATGAGGAAGAACGGCCACAACGTACAAGAGCGACATCCCCGACGTCGAGGTCGGAGTGCAGGTCAGCGGACCCTTCGTCCCCGCCGGTGACGTCAAGCCATCGCAACTGCCGGGCGGTCTCGTCGCCACCGCAACCCACGTCGGCCCGATCGGACGGATCGGCGAGACCCACGACGCCGTTGTGGCCTGGTGCGCCACCAACGGCAGACGCATCTCCCGGGTCCGCTGGGACGTATACGGAGACTGGTCGGTTCTGGGCTAGCCCGATCCTCGGCCGCTCAGCGCCGGGCGAGATACTCGTCGTCGGTGACTAGAGGGACGCTCTCTCGGTCTCTTGGTTGGCTCCCCATCCGCCGACAAGGGTTAGTCATCCAGCCTCCCGCGTCCACCGTTCCATGCCGACCATCTCGCACGAAAGCGCCAGTGGGACATTCAGGTCGCCTGGNNCGCCTGGGTCGGTGTGACTCCTCCCGCCCCGACCATTCAGGTATGTTACGACCTACCCCTCTCGCTCATCGAGTCGCTGTTGCTTTTTGGGGAGCGGTTGACGCAGGTTGACGCCCTCGCGGGTGTCGACAAGAGCAACATTGGCGTCCAGCGTCGAGATTATCGCGAATCCTGTTTCTGTCCCCCACGGGCCAAGCTCAGAGGGCGCGGCCAGAGAGGGAAGTCGGTCACCTTCGAGGCACGTGCGTTCGCCCAGGTCGGTCACTTCAACGTACCGCGGCAGGTCGCGCTCGAGCTCGGTTCGGGCGCCGGCCGGATCAGGCTTCGGGTGGAGTCAGCGCAAGGCCTCCTCTCAATGCTCAGGCAACCCAGATGCGCGGGGAGCGGCTAGGATTGCCGGGGTTGAGTCCCCAGACTGTGTGTAACAGCGGCGGGTGAGCCGTGAACGAAAGCG
>PLLD01000051.1 GCA_003141205.1 Gemmatimonadota bacterium | reverse complement strand
AACCCGCGCATCCAGGTCGAGCATACGGTCACGGAGGCGATCACCGGAATCGACATCGTGCGGGCGCAGATTCACGTCGCGCAGGGGCTCCCGCTCGGCAGTCCCGAGATCGGGCTGCCCGATCAGTCCCGGGTGTCGGTCCACGGCGCCGCGCTCCAGTGCCGCGTGACGACGGAGGATCCGGCCGCCGGATTCGCCTCTGACTACGGCAAGATCCACACATACCGGTCACCGGCCGGATTCGGCATCCGGTTGGACGGCGCCTCGGCGTATACCGGGGCGGTCGTGCCGCCGTGTTACGACTCCCTGCTCGTCAAGGTGACCGCGTGGGGGCAGCATTTCCCCGAGGCGTGCCAGCGCATGGGGCGGGCGCTGCGGGAATTTCGCGTCCGCGGCGTGACCACCAACATCCCGTTCCTCGAGAACGTGGTGGAGCATCCCGTCTTTCAGCGGGGGGACGCGACGACCGGGTTTGTGGACGCGACACCCGAGCTGCTCACATTCACAGCGGGGCGCGATCGCGCGGGCAAGCTCCTCGCCTATCTCGCGGACGTGATCGTGAACGGGAACCCCGACGTGGCGGACCGGCCCCGCGTGACGGTGCGCGAGACGCCCCGCATCCCGCCGACGACGGGGGCCCCCCCGCCCGACGGGACGCGCCAGCTGCTCGACCGGCTCGGCGCGTCCGGCTTCGCCGCATGGACCCGGGCGCAGGAGCGTCTCCTGCTCACCGGCACGACCTTTCGCGACGCTCATCAGTCGCTGCTCGCGACGCGCGTCCGCACGATCGACATGCTGCGTATCGCGCCCGCCGTCGCGCACGAGTGTTCGGGACTGTACAGCCTCGAGATGTGGGGGGGCGCGACGTTCGACGTGGCCCTCCGGTTCCTGCACGAAGATCCGTGGAAGCGGCTGCGGGTCCTGCGCGAGGCCATTCCGAACATCTGCTTTCAGATGCTGCTGCGTGCCGCCAACGCGGTCGGCTATGCGGCGTATCCGGACAACGTCGTCCGCGAGTTCATCGCCGAGGCGGCCGCGCAGGGGATCGACATCTTCCGCGTGTTCGACTCCCTGAACGGGTTAGGCAACATGCGCCCCGCCGTGGAGGCGGTGGTGAAGACGGGGCGGGTGTGCGAGGCGGCGATCTGCTACACTGGCGATCTCCTCGACCCGGCGCGCACGAAATATTCGCTGCAGTACTACGTGCGCATCGCGCGCGAGCTCGAGGCGATGGGGACGCATATCCTCTGCATCAAGGACATGGCGGGATTGCTGCGCCCCTACGCTGCCGAGCGGCTGGTGTCGGCGCTGCGCGACGCCGTCGGGATCCCGATCCACCTGCATACGCACGACACCAGCGGGATCAACGCCGCGACGGTGCTCAAGGCCAGCGACAGCGGGGTCGACGTGGTCGACGCGGCGCTGGCGCCGATGAGCGGGACGACGAGCCAGCCCAACCTGAATTCGATCGTCGCCGCGCTGGCGCACACGCCGCGGCAGACGGGGCTCGATCTGGACGCGCTCAACGCGTGCGCCCGCTATTGGGAGAGCGTGCGCGAATACTATTGCGCCTTCGATACGGGCCCGCGAGCCGGGACGGCGGAGGTGTACGCCCACGAGATGCCGGGGGGGCAATACACGAACCTCAAGGCGCAGGCCGAGGCGATGGGGCTCGCGGCGCGGTGGCACGAGGTGCCGCGCATCTACGCGGAGGTCAACGCCGCGCTGGGCGACATCGTCAAGGTCACCCCGTCGAGCAAAGCCGTCGGAGACCTCGCCCTCTTTCTCGTGGGCCACGACATGACGGTGGACGAGCTGCTCGCGCAGCCCGCGAACAACAGGCTCTCGCTCCCCGACTCGGTGGTCGATCTCTTCCTGGGTGCGTTGGGGGAGCCGGAGGGCGGGTGGCCGGACGCGATCGCGCGAGTGGTTCTCCACGGTCGGAAGCCGACGGGCGGCCGTCCGGGCGCCATCCTGCCGCCGGTCGATCTCGCGAAGACCGCCCGCATCGTCGAAGCGCGGGTCGGACCCGTCAGTCGCACGGACGTCCTGAGCTACCTCATGTATCCGACGGTGTTTACCGAGTTCGCCGCGACGCGCGAGCGGTGGGGCGACGTCGATGCGCTGCCGACGCCGGCGTTCTTCTACGGGTTGCGGGCCGGCGAGGAGCTCGAGGTCGAGCTCGAGCCCGGGAAGACGCTCCTGGTCCGGTTGCTCTCGGTGGGCGACGCGACGGCGGCCGGATCGCGCACCGTGTTCTTCGAGCTGAATGGACAGGTCCGGGAGGTGGACGTGCGCGACCGCTCGATGACGGCGACCGTGCGTGCGCGCCGGAAGGCGAGCCCATCGAAATCCGGTGAGATCGGCGCTCCGACGCCGGGCGTCGTCACCAAGCTACTCGTCGAGGACGGTCAGCCGGTGCGCGAGGGGGCGCCGCTCCTGGTGATCGAGGCGATGAAGATCCAGAGCACCCTGTATGCGCCGGTCGGCGGGCGGATCTCCGAGCTCGCCGTCGCGCTACTGGATCACGTCGAGGCGATGGACTTGCTGCTCGTGATTCGCGCCGATGCGGGCGGAGCCGTTTGACAGCGTATCGGTCCGAACCTTGCACATGGAATGGGACGACCCATTTCCGAGGGAACCGACAATGGCGGCATCGAAGTCATCGCGGCGGAGCTCCGCACGCAAGAAGGGCGGCGGTCGCACGTACGGCAAGGCGGCATCGGCCAGCGTCAAGAGCGCGCTGCATCGCGAGAAGCGCGGCACGCTCAAGAGCGGCAAAGGCGGTAAGGGCGGGACGGTGACGAGCCGCACGCAGGCCATCGCCATCGGGCTCTCCGAGGCGCGCAAGAAGGGCGCGAAGGTTCCGAAAAAGAAACGCGCGTCGTAACAGCGTCGCCCGACGATTACGGCCGCCGGGATCCGCCGGAATCGCGGTGCGCGGGGGCGAAGCGGTACAACAGCTCGTTCCCGCGCAGCATCCCAAATTCCTCGCGCGCGATACGCTCCTGCATGGCGGGATCGGATCCGATGGCGCGAACGAGCGCCGTCAGCGAGTCGACCTGGTGCTGCAGGACGTCCATCTCGGCCGCGAGGCGCCGTGTGTACGCGCGCTGCCGGAGCAGGTCGACCGTGCTGTATTCCCCGCCCTGAAAGGCGAACACGGCCGCGGCGAGGATCAGCACCGTCCGGAGGCCCCGCTTCACATCCATCGGCCCGTACAGTCCGTAGACCGAGCCTCCAGGGTACTCCGCCATGTCGCCCAGCTGCTCCTCGATGCGCAACAGCTGATTGTACTTGGCGACGCGATCGGTCCGGCTGGCGGAGCCGGTCTTGATCTGTCCGGCGTTCGTCGCGACCGCCAGATCCGCGATGAAGGTGTCTTCGGTCTCCCCCGAGCGGTGCGAGATGACGTTCAGGTACCCGGCCGCGCGCGCCATCTCGATCGTCTCGAGCGTCTCCGTGAGCGTTCCGATCTGATTGAGCTTGATCAGGATCGCGTTGGCGACGTCGGCTTCGATCCCGCGCGCCAGGCGCTCGGTATTCGTCACGAAGATGTCGTCCCCGACCAGTTGCACGCGATCGCCCAGCGCGTGCGTCAGCGCCGCCCACCCCTCCCAGTCGTCCTCGG
>PLLD01000227.1 GCA_003141205.1 Gemmatimonadota bacterium | reverse complement strand
GATCGGGACGAGCGAGGCCGCGGCGATCGCCGTGAGCATCGCCACCGCCCCGGTGCGTGGGGGGAGCCACACCGTACCCAGCGTGATCAACCCGGCCGCCACGAAGGTGATGCCGCCCAGGCGGTGCGTCCGCTCCCACACACGGTCGCTCGCCAGGGTCCACGGCGTCCGTATCCCGAAAAACCAATTGGGCCGGGCGCGCGGGAGAGCATTTCCCAGAACGACGAAGAGCGAGCCGATGAGGACCGTGATGACCCTGGACACCGAGACCGGCCAGCCGATGGCCGCACCGATGACCGTGACGTGCACGCCGAGCATGACGGTCGCGAACGCGGCGACGACGCCGTCGTACGTCCGCTGGAATTTCGCGTAGCTCGCCCGGCGCGGATCGATCGACGGGAGGAAGCGGAGGAGGAGGGTCAGCGCGAGCAGGACGACCGGCAGCAGGTACGCGCCGACCGAGCGCGAGCCCCACCCGTTGGCGCGTCCATCGATCCCCCAGTGGATCGGTACCCGCAGGGGCAGCCGGTCGTACGCCCACATCGAGAAACCGAACGCCGCGACGACCGCCACGAAGGGGTACCACGCGAGCCACGAAGAGGTCGTGGCATCGCCAGCGGTACCGTCGGTGTCAGCAGCACCCATCGGCCGCACCTTCCGTCGATCCCGGCGGCGCCGAAGCCGCTGGCTCTCCGGTGCCGAACAACGTCGTCGAGAGGTAACGCGCACCCGAATCCGGGGCGATGCACGCTACCCGGTGTCCGGGTCCGAGCTCGCGCGCGATCGCGAGCGAGACCCACGCGATCGCTCCGCTCGACATGCCCACGAAGATCCCCTCTTCGCGCGCCAGCCGTTGCGCGAGCGGAAAGGCATCCTCTTCCCACGCCTGGACGATCCGATCGACCACGGAGCGATCGAAATTCGCGGGGACGAATCCGGGCCCCATCCCCTGGAATTGATGCGGTCCGCGCGCGCCGCCCGACAGGACGGGGGAACGGCCCGGTTCGACCGCGACGACGAGCGTGTGCGGCGATCGCTCCTTCAGATACCGGCCCACTCCGCTGATCGTGCCACCCGTCCCGGAGCCGTACACGAACGCATCGATCCGTTCCTGCATCTGCTCCCAGATCTCCGGACCCGTCGTCGTGTAATGCACGGCGGGATTGGCGGGGTTCGCGAACTGGTTGGGCATCCACGCCCCGGGCGTCGTGTCGCGGATCCGTTCCGCTTCCTCGATCGCGGCGAGCATGCGGCGCTCCGGGTCGGTGAGCACCACCTCCGCGCCGTACGCGGCCAACGTCCGGAGGCGCTCCTCGCTCATCGACGCCGGGAGGCACAGGATCAGGCGATACCCGCGCACCGAGGCGACCTGCGCGAGCCCGATCCCGGTGTTCCCCGATGTCGGCTCGACGATCGTTCCGCCGGGGCGCAGCACGCCGCGCGCCTCGGCGTCGAGGATCATCCCGAGAGCCGTCCGATCCTTGATCGACCCGCCGGGGTTCATTCCCTCGAGCTTGACCCACACCTCCGCGTCCTCGGGGGTCACGATGCGCTCGAGCTGCACCATCGGCGTGCGCCCGATCGTCGCATCGACCCGATGTGCGCTCACGTGGGCGCGGCCGTCGCGCGTGCCACGCGGCGCCCCTTGCAGTGCCTGTTGCAGTCCCCCTTGCACGATCGGCGACGCGCCCATATCTTGCGAAGCATAACCGAAGCTCGTGGCGATTTAAGGCGTATTGCAGCCACGTTAAACAAATGCTAAAAAGCCCTCGCGTCCCCGCGGCTTTTTAGCGCCGGGACGTTTTTCGTTTCCGGCGCGGCGGGCCGCGGCTCGCGGGGCAGGAGATAGGAAGACCGATGGCGACGACGATTGAACCGACCGCGGGCCCGCTCGGCGGGTGGGCGGGCGACGCGGGCACGACGCTCAGGCCGCTTGCGCTGATCTGCCGCAACTGCGGCGCGCGCTATGCCGCGAGCCCGATCGCGATCTGCGAGGAGTGTCTCGCTCCGCTCGAGCCGGCCTACGATCCCGCGCGTCCGCTGCCGAGCCGCGAGACCATTGCCGCGCGGCCGCAATCGCTCTGGCGGTACCGGGAATGGCTGCCGTTCGACGGCGAGCCGACCCTGTCGCTGGATACGGGGTTCACACCCCTGGTTGATGCGCCGGCGCTGGCGCGCGAGCTGGGCGTCGCGCGCGTCTGGATCAAGAACGACGCGGTGTCGCATCCCACGCTGTCCTTCAAGGATCGGGTCGTGGCCACGGCGATCAACGCCGCCGTCGCCTTCGGGATCGACACCGTCGGGTGCGCATCGACGGGGAACCTGGCCAACGCCGTCGCGGCGCACGCGGCCCGCGCGGGTCTCCCCTCCTGGATCTTCATCCCGCACGACCTCGAGCTCGCGAAAGTCATCGGCACCCTCGTGTACGGTGCGCGCGTCGTGCGCATCCGCGGCACCTACGACGATGTGAATCGCCTCTCCGCCCAGGTCGCGGATCACTTCGGCTGGGGGCTCGTCAACATCAACCTCCGCGCCTACTACGGCGAGGGGTCCAAGACGGTGGCGTTCGAGATTGCCGAGCAGTTGGGCTGGCGCCTCCCGACGGCCGTGGTTGCACCGATGGCCGGTGGCTCGCTCGTCACGAAGCTGCGGAAAGGCTTCGCCGAGTTTTCCTCCGCCGGTCTCGTCTCGGGCGGGGTACCCCGGCTGTACGGCGCGCAGGCGGCGGGGTGCGCGCCGATCGTGCGCCTCGCGCAGTCGGGCGGGAACGAGATCATCCCCGAGGTGCCGCGGACGATCGCGCGGTCGATCGCGATCGGGAGCCCGGCCGACGGGCTGACGGCGGCCAACGCCCTGCGGGAAACCGGCGGCTGGGGCGCGGCCGTGAGCGAACAGGACCTCGTCAACGGCATCCGGCTGCTGGCGACGACGACGGGGATCTTCACCGAGACCGCCGGTGGAACGA
>PLLD01000061.1 GCA_003141205.1 Gemmatimonadota bacterium | reverse complement strand
TGACGAACACAACCTCATGGTCGAAGTCGAATGTCCCTACTACACGCACAGTGCGGTATCGCGCGAGTGCCGTGTCGCGCGGAAGGGCGGCGAGCGGGATCGCGGATCGGCCGAGCCGTGCCACCACGAGCGCGTTCCTCGCGCGCCGCTCCTGCCGCCGCTGCATCTGCCAGAATCCGAGCCGGATGAAGAGCGCCGCCATGCACGCGGACGCCAGCAGAAAAAGCACATCGAGCCAACGGATGGAACGACGCGGGCGTCCGCTCATCGATACGTCTCGAAGAAGCCCGTGCCGTCGCCCTCGACCAGCGACCCCTCCACCCGACCGCTCAGCCGCGCCCGCCCCTTCATCTGCACGAAGTACGGCAGCACCAGCCGGCGATCCGCCTCCGCTCCCCCACGCGCGTCCCGTGAGCGACGCGTGTCCGTGGCGGCCGCGTCCTCCACCGTGAGCTCGAGCCGCAACGTGTCCGCTCCCCGCACATCCACCAGCACGGCGCGCGAGGGCACCCGCACGGCGTGGCCACCGACGGGCACGACGCCGCCGTCGACGTAGTCGATGCGCTCGGGGCGAAACAGGGCGCGAAATCCAAGGGAGTCGACAAGGTAAACGAAGAGGGGCGCCGAACCGGACAGCGAATCGGGCGGCTGCACGCGCCCGTACAGCACCGTATATCGGCCGGCCCGAGCCGCCCCCCATTCCCAGGTCACACCGCGCCAGGTGCCCCAGTTGTGGTCGTGATACGCCTGCGTCCCCACGAACCTCTCACACGTGCCGTCGACGCAGATACGGCCGGTCGCGTCGGCTCGCAGCGCCGGAACGACGTAGCCGCTCGCCGAGCCGGTATCACCGCCGACTCCGGGGAAATACGCCCGCGGCGCCGGCGTGACCACGAGATCCACGAGGACCACGCCGCGCCCACGTTCCTCGCGCGCCGTCGCGCGCACGGCGTATCGGCCATCGTCGAGGACGTCCACGTGGCCCGCTCCGAGCCCGAGATCGGCGTGGGTCGTCGAGAGCCGAACGGCCCCTGGCGGCACCCGGGCCACGAAACGGCGCGGCGCGATGCCATCCCCGTGTGTGGTGATGCGAATCTCCCCGCCCCACCGACCGTCGGGTACCTCCCCCGCCACGATGAAGGAGATGAACGCCCACCGGCGCCGGTCGCCGGACAGGACGTTGAAGTAATGCCACTCCGCCCAGGTGCGCCGGTCCGCGAGCGCGCGCGACGGCAGGTGAAAGTGATCGATGGCGTCCTCGAGCTCCGCCTGCGTGGGGGCCGTCCACCGCCGATCGCCGGCATCGTCGGACCATGCGCCCGCTTCGAGGGCGGGCGCGGCCCCGACGGCCCGCGTCGCGGACGGGATCTCCCCCATCGCGCGCACGGGATACGTCGCGCCCCCGGGGGCGGCGAGATAGATGAGCCGTCCATCGATCTGCGGCGCGACGGCGCGCACGTCGGGCGCGAGGCGCGGTCCCGCGAGGAGTTGGAGGTACAGAAAGCGCGCGTGCGCGATGGAGAAGAACAGACCTCCCAACCCCCCGGTCTGCATCACCTCGATGTCGATCCCGGAGGGGAGCACGGTCACATCCCCGCCCCCGATGAGCCGCTCGTCGGAGGCCTGGCGCACCATGGCCTCTCCGATCGAGAGCAGCACGATCATGACCGCGACGCCGAAGCCGAAGCCGAGAAAGAGCACCGCCGACCGCCACGGCTTGAAGGCGACGTTGCGGAGCGCAAGACGAAGGATCATGGCGCGTGCGGCGCTCCGTCGCCGACGATGCGACCATCGCGCATGTGCACGACGCGGCGCGCGGCGCGGGCGAGCGTTTCATCGTGCGTCACGACGGCGATCGTCGTCCCGTCCGCGTTCAGGCGGCCGAACAACCCGATGATGTCCGCACCGGTCGCGGCATCGAGCTCGCCCGTGGGCTCGTCGGCGAGCAGAAGCGCCGGGCGATTGGCCAGCGCCCGCGCGATGGCGACGCGCTGCTGTTCGCCGCCGGAGAGCTGCGCGGGCCGGTGCGCCTCGCGCGCCACGATGCCGACGTACGAGAGGAGCTCGCGCGCCCGCTCCCGGCGCCGCGGGGCGGCCATCCCCGCCTCGGCCATCGGCAACTCGACGTTCTCCCGCGCCGACAGCGCGGGCATGAGGTAGAAGCGCTGAAAGACGAAACCGACGTGGCGCAGGCGAAACGCCGTGGCCTCGGAGTCGCCCATGGTGCCGACATCGCGGCCGCGGAGCGATACGCTGCCGTGCGTCGGCCGATCGATCGCCCCCCACACGTTGAGCAGCGTCGACTTGCCCGACCCGGACGGCCCGACGACGGCGAGGAACTCCCCTTCCGCCACATCGAGATCGACGCCGTTCAATGCATGGATCGTCTCTCCGCCCATCCGATACGACCGCCGCACACCTCGCATCGACAGCAGGGGCACGCTCGCCGTCATGCCACCGCCTCGCGCCGGAGGGCGCTCGCGACCGGGCGCGCTGCGGCGCTCCACGCGGGATAGACGCCCGCGAGCACGCCGGCGCCGATGAGCAGGGCCACGGTCGTCCACCCGGCCGCGGGCTCGAATACGAAAAAGCGGAAGCCCGCGGGCAGGTTCGGGAAGTCGGACAGGATGGCGTTGAAGTAGTGCGCGGTCACGCATCCGAGCCCGACGCCCGCGAGCGCGCCGCACGCCGTGAGCACGAGCGACTCGAGCGCGATCAATCGGATGACGTGGCGACGGCTCACACCGATCGCGCGGAGGACGGCGATCTCTCCGGCGTGCTCCTGCACCGAGACGGTGACGAGCGTCGTCACCAACAGAAACGCGACGATGAGGCTGATGGCCCCCAGCACGAGCGCCAACTGGCGGAAATACCCCATCCGCTCATCGACCTGGCGGAGCGCCGATGGGATCGAGATGGCGGAGACGCGCGGAAGGGCGGCCTCGATCGACGCGGCGGCGCGCTCCGGATCCACACTCGGGCGCACGCGCACCATGACGAGCGAGACGCGGTCGGTGCGGCCGGCGCCTTCCATGGCCTGGAGCGTGGCGAGGGGGAGCGCGACGACCGGCTGGTCGGACGGGGTATACAAGAACCGCCCCCGACCGGCCACGACGAGCCGGCGGCGTCCGCTCACCGTCCGCATCTCCGGATCGAAGCCGGCCGCCATGTCGAGCGTGTCCCCGATCCGCGTCCCTCCCAGGCGGGCGAAGAGCGCATTGACGATCATCCGGTCCGGGAGCGCGGGATCGCGTCCCGCCTCGAGCGCGTAGTCCCCTTCCGCCGTCGGATCGACGCCGAGGGCGAAGGCGGTGATGGGAGGACCAATCGCGCGCAGAAGGTGGAGCTGCGCGCCCAAGACGGGGGTGGCCGCCTCAATAGCGGGGTTCGCCGCCAGCGCTCGCAGCACGTCGCTCGCGCGCGGGATCGTCGCGTCGTTGTCGAACGGAAGGGTCCCCTTGGGTGTGACGCGGAGCTGATATCCCCGGACGAGGAGCAGCGTCCGAAACGAGCTCCGCATTCCCGTCGACAACATCACCATGTCGAGGAGGAGCGCGCCCGCCACCGCGACGCCGGCGACGGCCAGCGCGGTGCGCAGGCGATGCCGGCCGAGGGGAAGCAGGAGTCCACCGGTCATCGCCCGAGCAGAGTCAGGGGAGGAGCCGCCACGAGCCGGATGGCGGCGAGACCCCCGGCGCCGATCCCGAGAATACACGACAGAGAGACCGCCAGAGCGACGATCCCGGGAGTGACGAGGGCGAAGGTGAGCGGGGTGTGGTAGACCGCCTGGTAGTGCCAATCGACGACACGCGCTCCGGCGCAACCCACCAGCAGGCCCACGCCGCTGCCCACGAGAGCGACGATCGCGGCCTCCACGACGATGGTCCACACGACAGTGCGACGGGAGATGCCCATCAGGCGGAGGGCGGCCACATCGCGCCGCCGCTCTTCGACCTTGAGCAGCAGGAGGCACAGCAGGAAGACGGCGCTCGCGACCACCGTGATGACGGCGATCGCGCGGTGAAATCGGCGCACGACCTGAAAGGTCCGCGAGTTGCCGACGGCGACGTCGGCGGAGCGATAGGCGCGAAACCCAAACGCGGCCCCGTTGATCGCATCGCGCGCCCGCGTGGCCGTCGCGCCGCCCCCCGTCCGGATGGCGAACCGGTCGACGCGGTCGCCATCCGCGGAGAGGGACTGCAGCGCGTCGAGATGCATCCGGATCCGATACGCCGGGTGGGCGATCTCCGACGGATCGGCCCGAGGCGCGGTGATCGCGGCGACGATCGCCGTGTCTCCCCCGCCCGAACCGGATTGACCGGTCAGGACGACGCGATCTCCGATGCCAAGATGAGCCTCCCGGGCCAGCCGCTCGTCGATGGCGATGGTCCGCGGCCCCCGACCGGGGTCCGCAAGTAGCGGCTGTGCGCCGATCCGATGATCATTGATGGATGTGGCGCGACCGTTTCCAGACCCGACGAGGACAGGAATGACACAGAGGAGTGGAAGGGATCTCATCGACGCGGCGAAGACTCGCATCCGGGAGGTCTCGGTCAACGATGTGCAGGCGATGCAGGCGCGGGGTGAGCCCGCCGTGTACGTGGACGTGCGCGAGCCCAACGAATGGAATCTCGGCCGCCTGCCGCAAGCTATCCTGATCCCGCGGGGCACGCTGGAGACGACGGTCGAGCAACGGGCGCCCCGCGAGGCGACCGTCGTGCTGTATTGCGCGGGTGGCAATCGCTCGGCACTCGCCGCGGATACACTGCAGCAAATGGGGTACGACAAGGTCGTATCGATGGCGGGGGGATTCCGCGCATGGGTCGACGCGGGCGGGACGGTCGACGGGTGACGCAGTGCGCAAGAACCTGATCCGATCCGCCCGGCGCTCCACGGCGGATCCGGGGCTGGGCACTACGCCATCCTCGCCGCCCGGGCAGGGATGGCGCCACGCACGGCTGACGCCAAGCCTTGCGGAGGTCTATCGCTCGATCCCCGTCGCCGGATTGCCCTGGTGGCGGAAGGTCCTCGCGTTCACGGGACCGGGCTACCTCGTCGCGGTCGGGTATATGGATCCGGGCAACTGGGCCACGGATCTCGCGGGCGGGTCCGCGTTCGGCTACACGCTCCTCAGCGTCATCCTGCTGTCCAATCTTCTTGCCGTGCTGCTGCAGGGGCTGGCGTCGCGGCTCGGAATCGTGACCGGCCGGGACCTGGCCCAGGCGTGCCGCGACAGCTATTCACGACCGACGAGCGTCGCGCTCTGGGTGATCTGCGAATTGGCGATCGCGGCGTGCGATCTCGCCGAGGTGATCGGGTCGGCGATCGCCCTCAACCTGCTCTTTCACATCCCGCTGCCGTGGGGGATCGCGATCACAGGGCTCGACGTGCTGCTGATCCTCCTGCTTCAGAACAGCGGATTTCGCATGCTCGAGGCGCTGGTCATCACGCTCATCGCGACCGTCGGAGCGTGCTTCCTGTTCGAGCTGCTGCGTGCGCGCCCCGACTGGAACGCGGTCGCGCACGGCTTCGTTCCGGAGGGCGCGATCCTGCGCGATCCGCACATGCTGTACATCGCGGTCGGAATCCTGGGCGCCACGGTGATGCCGCACAATCTCTACCTGCACTCATCGATCGTGCAGACGCGGCAGTACGAGGAGACGACGGCGGGAAAGCGCGAGGCGGTGCGCTTCGCATTCATCGACTCCACGATCGCGCTCACATTCGCGCTCTTCATCAACGCCGCGATTCTCATCGTCGCGTCGGCAACCTTTCACACGTCCGGTCACGGCGACGTGGCGGAGATCCAGGACGCCTACCGGCTCCTCACCCCCCTGCTCGGCGGCGGCGCCAGCTTCGTGTTCGCACTCGCGCTGCTGGCTTCCGGGCAGAACTCGACGCTGACCGGCACGCTCGCCGGGCAGATCGTGATGGAGGGCTTCCTCCAGATCCGTCTGCGACCGTGGCTGCGCCGCCTGATCACGCGGGGTCTCGCCATCGTGCCCGCGATGATCGTGGCGATCGTGGCGGGCTCCCGGGGCACGGCCAAGCTCCTCCTGCTCTCCCAGGTCATCCTGAGCGTGCAGCTCTCGTTCGCCGTAATTCCGCTCGTGCAATTCACGTCGGACCGGGCGAAGATGGGCGCGGCTGTCAATGCGGCGTGGCTCCGGTGGCTGGCGTACGCCGCCGCCGCCGTCATCGCGTTGTTGAACGGGTGGCTGCTGTGGCTCGTCTCGCACGGCGCCGTATCCTAACGAACGATTCGCTCCCGGAGATTCGGCATGTATACGCGCATCCTCGTCCCGCTGGAGCATTCTCCCGCCGACACAAGTATTCTCGCGCACGTACGCGCCCTCGCGCGACTGTGCCAATCGTCACTCGTGCTCATCCACGTTGCCGACGGATGGGCCGCCCGAAACATCCGCCAGCTCAACCTGCGGGAATCGGAGGAGATACGCGACGATCGCGCGTACATCGAGCGCATCGCGGCCGAGTTGGCGCAAGAGGGGTTCGAGACCGACGCGATCCTGGCCAACGGCGACCCCGCGGACGAGATCGCGGCGGCGGCCGAGCGCGAGCAGTGCACGCTCATCGCGATGTCGACCCACGGCCACAGATTTTTTGCGGACCTCATTCGGGGGAGCGTCGCGAACGAGGTGCGGCACCGGACGCTCGTGCCGGTCCTCCTCGTGCGCGCCGGGACCGCGATTCCGAGTCCCGCGACCGCGCCCACGGTGGCCGCGTAAGGCTGACTACCGGCTTTCCGCGCCCCGACCCGCTGTATTCGGGTCGGCGGTGCGGTGCCAGAACCGGGGACCGAAGGCACCCACGCGCTTGCGGTAGGATGCATACTCGGGGAACGCTTCCGTCAGCACCCGCTCCTCGTATCCCATCCGGACATAAGTGAGCGCGGCCCAGCACGCCAACACGATCGCGAGCACGAGGCTCGGGCGAAACAGGATCACTCCCAAATAGTTGATTCCGTAGATCGTATAGATCGGATGCCGTGCGAAGGCATACGGGCCGGACGTCACAAGATCCCGTGCCGTCGGCTCGATGCTGAAAGAGCGGCGCATATGCCACAGGGGCCAGAACGCGAACACGAAGCTCACAGGGACCAGCAGCGCGCCCGCGAATTCGACGGCAGGCGGAAACGCGGTCGAGCCAATGCTCGATGGCGACCAATGCCCCGAGACGCGCAGAAATATCGCGACGATAAATGATGACCCGTATGCGACGATCCGGGGAACGACTCCCTTTACCCCTCGCTTGGCGCGCCCGCGCACCAGGAAGGTCACGGCCATGCCGACGTCGTAGAGCACCGGGACGGCGACGAAGATGCCGAGCCAATTCGGGCCGGTGAGCGTCCACACCGCCGTGGCCAGAATGCCCACGAACCCGAGCCAATCCTGCCACGAGCGCGATGGCCGCGGCGCTTCCGATGTGAGCTGGCCCATGAATAATAGGACGATTGGGGGCACCCGGCGGCAATCCTCGGCGGGCCGATCGCGATCACCATCGATGATTGGTGCGCAGGGACGATGAGGGCTTCCCGCACCCGCGCCGGTATGGTGCTACCGTGCGCACCCTCCGCTCCGCCGCCCTCGCGCTTACCGATGCACGGTCGCCTGATGCCCTGAAGGCATTGGCCGCAGCGCTGGGCTTCACGGCGCCCGCCCACCGCCTCGATGCCGAGGGGTGTCGTGTCCTGGGACTCGACGCACCCGGCAGCACCGTCTCCGTCGTCAGGGGACGCGGCCGCCTCCGTGCACTTCTGGTCGCGATCGGCCCGGGATCGCCCCCGATCCGCGATGCGATCGCGCGCATCGCGCGCGGCCTGGGGCACCATGCGCCGCACCTGGAGTGGTTGGCCGTGGTCGCCGAGCAGGATGGCCGCCATGTCGCACTGGCGACATGGTCCGTGGAGCGCGCGCCGCCGCGTACGGCGGCCCTCATCGTCGACCGTACGCACGTACGGGACAGCGACGCCGAGACGTTGCGCGCGCTGTGCGGCGCGTTCGGAGCGGAGGACGAGGGCGGGGGAGCGATGCACGACCGGTGGCTCAGGATCCTCGGCCGCGACGGGCTCTCGAGCCGTTTCTATCGCGCGCTCGAGGGCAGCGTGTCCCATCTCGCGACGACGCTGGCCGTCCCGGCTGCATCGGTGCGGATCGGCGAGGCCGATCGCCGGGCGCTCGCGGTGCTCCACGCCTCCCGGCTGCTCTTCCTCGCGTTCCTCGAGGCCAAAGGGTGGCTCGACGGCGACCCGGCGTTTCTCGCCCGAACCTTTGCCCGGTGCGTGGGAGGTGCCGGCGACTATCACCGCCGCGTCCTGCGTCCCCTGTTCTTTGGCACGCTCAACACCCCGCCTGCGAAACGGGCCCCCGCCGCGCGCACATTCGGGCGCATTCCGTTTCTCAACGGCGGACTGTTCGCGCCGACTCCATTGGAGCGGCGGCACGGCGCGGCGCATTTCCCCGATGCAGCGATCGGCCACCTGTTCGGTACCTGCTTCGAGCGATACCGGTTCACGGCCCGCGAGGATGGCCGCGCGTGGACCGAGGCCGCGATCGATCCGGAAATGCTCGGGCGCGCATTTGAATCGCTGATGGACGCCCGGTCGCGACGCGCCACCGGCGCCTTCTATACGCCACAGGTTCTGGTCGATCACGTCACCGAGTCGGCGCTCGTGCATACGCTTGGCGACGCGCGAACGGCCGATGCCGTGCGCGCACTCCTGCGCGGCGAGGGGGCGCCGGAGCGCATCGCGCGCTCGGTGCGCTCACGCGTCGCGACGCTACGAATCCTCGACCCGGCGTGCGGCTCCGGAGCGCTGCTCGTCCGGGCGCTCGAGGTGCTCTCGGATGTCCTCGCCCGCACCGGCGATCCGCGCCCGTTGAGCGCGATCCGTCGGGACGTGCTCACGCGCTCGATCTTCGGCGTCGACGTCAATCCCACGGCGGCGTGGCTCTGCGAGCTGCGGCTCTGGCTGTCGGTCGTGATCGATAGCGAAGAATCGGATCCCACCAGAGTGACGCCGCTCCCTAACCTGGACCGGAACATCCGCATCGGAGACGCGCTCTCGGGCACCGCGTTCGACGATGCGCCATTCGGATGCGATCCCGGCGCGGAGCGGGCGGGGCGATCGATCGCCATGCTCCGCGTCCGGTACGCCGGCGCATCGGGAATCCGGAAGCAAGCGCTCGCCCGAGCGCTCGAGAAAGCGGAGCGCACTCAAGCAATCGCCGTCGGGCGTCGCGGCCTCGTGCGCCTGGCGGGCGAGCGCCGCGAAGCGCTCATCGCATGCCGATCGCCGGATCTCTTTGGCACAGCCGCTCCCGTCCCCCGCGCCACCAAGGCGCGGCTGCGCGAGCTGCGGCGACAGGCGCGCGAGCTCCGGATGCGGGTGCGAGACCTTGCCAGCGGCGCCGCGCTGCCCTTCGGCTTCGGCACGGGCTTCGCCGACGCGGCAGCGGACGGAGGATTCGATGCCGTCCTCGGCAATCCTCCATGGGTCCGCCCACATGCGCTGCCCGCCTCCCTGCGCAGCAGACTGCGCGAGTCGTTCCGCGTCGCGCGCGACGCCGCGTGGGCGCGTGGAGCCGCGGCTGCCCGCGCGGGGACGGGATTCGGCGGTCAGGTGGACCTCGCGGCGTTGTTCGTCGAGCGCGGTCTCTCGCTCTGCCGGACCGGGGGCGTATTGGCCTTCCTGCTTCCGGCCAAGCTCTGGCGCTCGCTCGCCGGTGGGGGCGTCCGATGCCTCCTGGCCGGCGAATGCCACCTTCTCGCACTCGAAGACTGGTCCGGCGCGGCACGGACATTCGACGCAGCCGTATACCCCTCCCTTCTCGTGGGACGACGCGCGATCCGCACGGGCCCGTCCCCCGCGTCCCCGCACGTCCACTCC